>JACQMS010000003.1 GCA_016203445.1 Candidatus Woesearchaeota archaeon | reverse complement strand
TAAGAAAAGGTTTAGAAGCTCACGTTGCAGGTACTGAATTATTCCTGCCTGTGACTGATTCTCTTGTCGCTCGATTGTTAAAAAATGGTAGAAAAACAAAACCTCTTGAAAGTAGTCCACTCCGGGCATCAATAGTAGAGAGAGTTGGTGGTTCTGAATACTCAACAAGTGATTATAATATCGCATTTTTCGGGAGTCAAGAAATTGCAGAATTGAACGCTTCATACCTCCGAGCAAGAGGGCAACAAATAGGGTTCAGTTATGACTTCACTAGAAAACAACTCGAGAGTATGCTCAATGGTAAAGAAGGTCATGTTCACGTTCGGCCTTGCTCGTTGGGTGGCGTCAACTACTTCAACTTCAGCTACATGGACGCCAACGACGTCTTCAATGATCGTGGCCGTGCGCGTGGTACGTCCGCGTCGTAGGCAAAAAACTTTTCCACAGGAAATGAAGGTTATTTTCGACACATTCTTAAATGATACATATTTCTCTTTTTTTCATCCCGAGTTGAGCCATACTATAAAAGAATGGCTGTGCTCCTCTGGATCGGACTACACGTCCCGTCATCAAGACAAGAGTTCAACAAAATGTTGACATTGTTATGAAACGCTCAAAATCGAAGATTTTGGCGTGCCAAAAAACTTCGTTTTTTGAGCATACAACCACAACAGCTGGTAACTCGTAAGAGCGAACGTCTTGAAGTGGTGGTGATGAATTGAATGGTGTGCGAGACTACAACGTTCGGCCTTGCTCGTTGGGTGGCGACAACTACAACAACATCAGCAACATGGACGCCAACAACGTCTTCAATAATCAAGGCCGTGCGCGTGAATAGCTGACCGGAGAAGCAACTCGGGAAAAAAATGTATGAAAACGTTCAAGAAATTGTACGGGAAGCTTACCTCTCTTGAAAACTTGGAAGACTCATTCTGGAAAGCAAGAAAGAAAAAAGTAAACACTCCAGAAGTTCAAGAATATGAAAAACATTGGAGATTGAATAATATCATATTGCGTCAAGAATTATTGAATAAAACATACAAGCCAAACCCACTCAAAACGTTCATCCTGCGAGACCCGAAAACAAGAAAGATTTGCAAGAGCGATTTTCGTGACAGAGTTGTTCATCACGCACTCGTCAACATTCTTCAACCAATTTATGAGCCACTATTCATTTATGACAGTTACGCGAGCAGGAAAGGAAAAGGAACTCTCAAAGCTCTCGACCGTTTTGACTCATTCCTCAAAAAAGCAACGCATAATGGACTACTCGTTTCTGAAGCGAGAACAAGAAATCACGTGAAGTGTTTCGTTTTGAAAGCAGACATAAAAAAATATTTTGAGACTGTTGACCATAACGTGTTACTGAACATACTTTCAAAGAAGATAAAAGACGAAAACGTTCTTTGGCTCACAACAATATTGCTTGAAAACTATACTGCAGTGCTTCCCGGTAAAGGAATGCCTCTTGGTAATTGGACGAGTCAATTCTTTGCAAACGTGTACTTGAATGAGCTTGACCAATTCGTCAAAAATGAACTCAAAATGGAATGGTACTTAAGATATGTTGACGATTTTGTTATCATTCACAGAAACAAAAAAGATCTTGAAGTTTGTTTGAAACAGATTCGAACAGTTCTTTCAACACTCAAGTTAGAACTCCATCCAACAAAGTGCACCATTCTGCCAATCTCCAGAGGAGTTGATATACTCGGGTTCAAAGTGTTCTACAAGTATCGCAGAGTACAAAAAAAGAATATCAGAAAGATTCACAAAAAAATAGCTCTTTTGCTGAATGAGAACAATCCAGTCGACACAATTTTGAACGTATTGCAAGGGTGGAACGAGTATGCACTTCATGGAAACTCTTATGGTTTAAGACGGAAACTTTCAGAACAATTCTTTAAAAATACTTTTTAAAGTATCGTAATAAGTATTTTATACCATCCTCCTCTACTCGTCATGTATGAACATCTTATTTGTCAGTGAGTATTGGCATCCTAAAGGTCGGGGCGGTGGTGAGCTTTCTGGAATGTTGTTGGCGGAAGCGCTAGCCAAGAGAGGTTTTCATTGTACAGTTCTCACGTCATGGTTTGATGGACTGGATAGGGAAGAAATTGTTAGAGGTGTGAGAATTCTTCGACGACTGAAAACTGGCGATGATCCCGGCACTTTTTCAGGAAATATTGGTCGTCTCGGTTTTGATAGTTCTGTAAAATCACAAGTAGAAAAGTTTTGTTTGAATGAAAAAGTTGACATTGTTCACTCTTTGAATGTTACTAGCATTGTTGGGGTTTCTAAAGCAGAAATTTCTGCGAAAAAAATTGCTCATATCAATTCTCCTCTTCCTTTTTGTCCTAAAGGAACTAAATTGAGGTATGGTGAAGAGTGCAGTGTTAAATGTTCTTTTTGGAATTATTTTATTCCTTGCGTTATTGGTTCTGAAGAGTTCGGCAAAATTTCTGCATCAAGAATTAAATGGAATGTTCCTTTTCTTATTGTTGCTTACCGTCGGTGGAAAAATATAAACAATTCTTTGCGATTGTTTGATTTCTTTTTTCCTATTTCGGCGTATTTGCAGTCTTGGCTTATCAGGTATGACATTCCTTTGGAGAGAACTCTTGTTCTTCCTAATATTGTTGATTTGAAATCGTTCACTCCTTTGAAAAAAGGAGAACAAAAAATAATGGAAAAAGGAAAAAATGTTCGCGTTCTCTATATTGGTGCGTTGCTTCACTCTAAAGGTGTTGATGTTTTTGTTGAAGCAACAAAATATTTGAAAGATGCAACATGTTTCGTGTATGGAGAAGGACCTTTACAGTCAATCGTTGAAGAATCTCACATTAAATTTCATTCTTCGGTTCCTTACAATGACATTCCTATGATTGTTCAATCTTGTGATATTCTTGTTTTTCCTTCGAGGGTTCCTGAAGCTTTTGGGAGGGTTGCTTTGGAGGCGATGAGTTGCGGTAAAGTTGTTGTAGCTTCGAGAGTTGGTGGCATTCCTGATATTGTTACGGAAGACACAGGAATTCTCGTCAACCCGGGAAGCGTTGAGGAATTAAGTAATGCTCTTGAACTTCTCGTGAAAGATAAAAAATTTAGAGAGAACATCGGAAAAAAAGCTTTGCATCGTGCGAGAACAGTTTTCACGACGAAAAAGATTGTTGACACGTGTGTGAACGTGTACAAGTCTTTATTACAATAATTTTTCAAGGTCATCTCTTGTTAGTCCTGCTTGTTTGAGGATGCTCAAGAGTGTCCCTTTTTTTTTATGTCCTCATGTTGTGGCACTACTGGTTTTCTTTTTATTCCATCTTTTTCTCTGAACATGATGATGTGGCTTCCTTTCTGATCAAGTATTGCAAAACCTTCTTTGAGAAGTATTTTTACCATTTCTTTTCCGGAAAGTATTGGTAGCTTCATGCTGTTACTGCTTCAACGCTTGTAAAGATTGGTGAGTGTTGTACTGCATGTAACGGAGCGATTTCTTTTGAGTCTGCATGTTCAAGCCATAGTTCAAATGCTTCTTTCAGATTCGCGAGTGCTTTTTCTACTGTTTTCCCCTGACTCGCAATTTCTATTTCCACTCCTTTGGCAACATACCAATCATCTTCTTTTGTTACAATGGTAGAAAGTTTGTATTCCATAGGGTATATAGATAAGTTGCTGTTTAAATAAGTATCGAATTCACGGTGATGTCAACTTAAGTGCCAAAGATGTCAAGAACCGCTGGTCAAAAACCCGTGGCGTGTTGTTTAACGCAATGGTGCACAATAGTTCTTGATCATGTTCAGAAACTTTCCATATTCAACATGTGGTTTGTTTCAGCCACTAGTTACAAACTGGTGGAAATTTTCCGACATTTCTGTTCTTATCTACGTTAGAGCATGAATAATTAATTAGCGATTTTTTTTCTTGCCCACGAACAACGATTTGTGTTGGAACGAACATTTGTTGTTATAAGAACCGTTCCAACATACGTTGAAATTTACGTTCTTTTGTATCAAATAATAAATTTCTACGGCATCGTGAGCAAGAAAAAAATCAGTTTCATACGTCCCAAAAAGGGACATAACAGAAGAAAAGTATCGCAACACTTTCCAAAGACACTCAACTTGACTGTACCCTAATTCACAACTCCTTCACTTTTTTCCCTCTCATTTCTTTGAGTAATCTGTTCTTAAAATACTAAGTATTCCAAATTTCATACCAATTATATTTCATATCCCAAGTCTTACATTTCACATTCGTCGTCCCACGCAATATTTTCTTCCTACTCCAGTGACTTGTACTGTATAAAATGTTCCTAGGGGCAATTCTTCAGGTATGACTATGCTTGTGTAATTGTTGCTTCTCGTCTGCGTCGTTCCTTTCACTAGGTGGTTGTTCGCTAGTACTTTTTGTTTTTTTCCTATGGATTCTTTCATGTATTCTTGTGTTATAGAGTCGCAGAGTTGTGAGAGTTGTCTTGATCGGTCCTGTACTACTTCCGTCGGCAAAAGTTTGTATCTTGATGATGTTGTTTCTTCTCTTCTCGCAAATCTTGATATGTTTGTTATGTGTGGCTTTGTAACTTTTAGTAGTCTGATTGTTTCTTCAAAATCTTTTTCTGTTTCCGCAGGGTATCCGACTATTATGTCTGTTGTTATAGTTATGTCTGGATGTTCTTTTTTTATGTCAGATATTAGTTGTTCGTATTCTTCTGATGTGTACTCTCTCTTCATATCTTTTAGCACTTTGTTGCTTCCGCTTTGTACTGGCAGGTGTAAGAATTTGTATATTTTTTCGTTGTGAAAAACTTGCAATAACTCTTCTTTGTTTTTCATAAAATGTTGTGGGCTTGTCATTCCGTACCTTATCCTGTAATCTCCTTCATAGCTTGATGCCTCTTTCAGTAATATTGCAGGGTTCATTTCTACATCATACCCCCAGCACCCGTTGTCTTGAGATGTTAGCCAGAATTCTTTGCATCCTTCTCTTATTGATTCTTCGAACTCTTTTTTTATCGTTGTTAGAGGATAGCTTTTTAGTGCTCCTTTCACTTGTTTCGTCGAGCAGTAACTGCACGTGCTTAGGCATCCGTTGCTTATCGGTATTATGCTTATTATAGGGTTCGTTCTTATTCTTGGAAGGTTTGCTTTTTCTTTTTTTTCTCCTGTTATGTGCAAAACTTTTTCTCCGCTAATAATTTTCTGTACTGTTTCTTTAATCATTTGTAAATTGTTGTTGTTGGTTATGCTTGCTTCTGGATATTTTTTTTGTATTGCTTCTCGGAGATTTCTTGTTACGCATCCAGTGATAACCATTTTTGCTTTAGAATTTTCTTGTCGTGATTGCCGTATTGCTCTTAATGCTTGATGGTCTCCTTTGACTGTGCAAACGTTTAGTATTACTACTCCAGAATCTTTCGCGTTTTCTAGTGAGTGTCCTTCTTTTTTTAGTATTCCTTTTATTGCTTCTGCTTCTGAGAGGTTTGCTGAACACCCGTAATTTGTGACGTGTATTGATGTCATTGATTCTTGTTTTTCTTGATTTCTTTAAGAAAGTTTCGGAATAATAAATGTGAATTTTTCACTTTTCTTTTCTTACTTGTACTTGTTCTAAAGTTATTACTTTTCTGCATTCTACGCACCATTTGCGCATCGGACTGTAGCTTTTTATTTCTTTGCCGCACCTTTTGCAACAAACCGGCTTTAATAGTTTGCTTCTATTCATCAAATCTGCCCCCGTCGTATATAGTATATCCCCTGCGGTGGGTGAAATTAATAGTCGTTTTTAAACCTTTCGAATTTATATACTATGATAGAACTATTTGAATAGTGAATATTAGAATCCAGAAATACTTATAAATGAACTAATAGAATTACACACCAGTTTTATTATCCGCGTTTTGGCGAACGAGGATATGAAAAATTGTGTGGTATTTTGAATTGAACTTTTGGCGAAGTTCGATGTTCATCTTTAGGCTTGGCGTCCTTGATGAATCTCTATTCCTCAAAAATCGTTAAAAGCTTTTGGCAAAACTTTCTTGGCAACGATTTCTAAGCAGTGTATACTCTGCGCCACGTTATAAATTTTGTGGTGTTCTGTTATACATATTAAAGCACAATGAATGAACAAAGAAAAAGGGGCTGGTGAACATGGATTTTTTGGTGGATAGAGCAAAGAACAACGCGCCTGCAACAACAGAGTATGATAATGTTGGTCAGGCAAATATTAAGGTCATCGGTGCTGGCGGTGCCGGCAATAATATGGTTAGTTGGCTTTACAAGAGAGGTATTAAGGGTGCCGAAATTCTTGCATGCAATACTGATCAGCAGCACTTGAAGATTATTGAGGCTGACAAGAAATTTCTTATAGGTAAAGACGTTACTAGAGGTCTTGGTTGTGGTGGTTTTCCTCAAAAGGGTGCCGAAGCTGCTCAGGAATCTCTTACTGAATTAAAGGAATATTTGAAGGGTTCTGATATGGTTTTTGTGTGCGCAGGTATGGGCGGCGGTACTGGTACTGGTTCCGCTCCTGTTATTGCTCAGGTTGCTCGCGATACTGGAGCTATTGTTATTGGTACTGTTACAATGCCTTTCAAGATTGAGAGGGCTCGTGTTGACAAGGCAGAGCATGGTCTTGAATTGTTGAGGAAGAGTTCTGATACTGTTATAGTTATTGATAATAACAGGCTTGTTCAGATTGCAGGAAACCTTCCTATACAACAGGCTTTTGCTGTTGCTAACGAATTGGTTTCTACGATGATTAAGGGAATTGTTGAAACTATCGCGGTTCCAAGCCTAGTAAATTTGGATTATGCCGATGTTAAAGCAATCATGACTAATGGCGGTGTTGCAGCTATTGGTGTTGGCCACAGTGACACTAATAATCGTGTCGAAGAAGCTGTCAAGGGTGCATTGGAAAACCCATTGTTAGACATCAGTTATGAGGGCGCTACCGGTGCTCTTGTGCACGTTGTCGGAGGTCCCGATATGACTCTTGAAGAGATTTCAAGAGTTGGAGAGCTTGCAACCCAGTCGTTGGATGATGATGCCAATGTTATCTGGGGTGCTCGTGTTCAGGATGATATGAAGGGAAAACTCATGGTGATGACTATTATCACTGGAGTTACTTCTCCATGGATTCTTGGCAAGACTTCCAGAAAAGCTTCGGCAAGGACTTCTGTTACTGAGTCCGAGCTGGGTATTGAACTCTTGCATTGATTGCAAGATTTTTTTTGCTCCTTTGGTTCTTTGCCTTCCTTTGAACCACCCCCTACAAAGTTTTTCGGAAGGCAGAAGCGCGCCCCTCGGGTTTTCTCGAGGGGATATTTCTTTCTTTATTTCAAAATTGGGTTTAATACCCCGCGGCTTGCCGCGATTTTCTGCAACCCTATTTTGAAACGTCGGCAATAAGCCATTTGCTGATAAAAATAGTGGCTTATTGCTGATCGTGATCAAAAATGAAATTTTTGACATTAGAAATTGCTGGTCGCGAAGCGAGAAACGCTCAAAAACTTTTAGTTTTTGGCGCGCCAAAACGTCGGACGTTTTGAGCGGTTCGCGTAATACTACATCGGCTTGCCGTGTGGATAGCGAACTTTCAGGCAATTTCTTTATTTACTTATGTCCGACATTATATTTTTTTCTCAATGTTTGTGGAAGTTGCTAAAATAACTCGGTTATATCTATATTCTCAACACTTCGAGAATCTAGAGCAGAAGAAACTCCTCTTCTTATTCTTTGAATGCTCATATGTACGGATGTTCTTGTTTCTGGGTCTTCAGGCATAGAAATGTTGCATTCAGCCAAGTATTTCAGCGCCAGTGAGTAAAATTCTTCTTGTGTTGCCGCCCCTTCTACAGATTTGCGAATTCCCAAATTTAATTCGTGCAATGCATTTTTCAATCCCAGATTCACAGCTGAGTATTTAATCGCCGCTGTCGAAACTGGAGAGCCAACGAGAAATTTTTCGTTTGCGACTCTTCGCGCATCCAATGTTCTTTGTGCCTCAGAAACTTTTTCGTCCAATAGCGACAAAAGGTAATTTGCCTGTTCTGAACTCATACACTGCCCCCGTTCGTGGAGAATAAATAGAAGTATTTAAAGCTTTTGACATGGATATCGCAAAATACATGTTTCATCTTTAAGAAAATACTTTATCTAAATTTCTTAGAGCGTAGCCTGTTCCCCATCCTACTATGTATTCTATTGGTGTGAGTATCGCGCCTATGCCTGCCCCGATTATTGCGTCATTTCTGGAATTGTCTAAGAAGTCTTTTGTCATTCTTTTATGTTCTTCCATTGAAGCAAAATGATTGCGTACTTTTCCTGTTACTACTCTTCTTTGAAATACATATTTTTCCAATTGGTCTTCTGCAGTCCAATATGAAGTTCCGAGAGTGTTAGCTATCAATAATGGAATGATCGGGTGTGATGTTCCATGAGTTCCATTTGATGTTTGAAATCCTTGATATATTCCTGTCAGAAATACTGCTGGATGTACCAAAAGTGTTCCTATGGCTATGGTCTGCATTTTCTCTTCGAGAGTCCATTCTTGTTCTAGTATTTCATTGTTAGCTGTCATGAATTGTTGTAATTCATTGTGAGTATTTAATGTTTGTGCAAAAGAATAGAATTCGAATCGTTAAAATTGAATGGGTTAATTTACGATGTCATCGTAAGATATATTGCAGAGTTCAGGTAGTATAAACGGTTTAGTTCTTTTTCTTCACATAAAGATGTTCAAGAACACATTTTGACTTTTTTGTCTCACTTTGAACCAATATTTTTAAATAATAGGCAATTAAGTATTGACAACAGAGACATTTTTATCACAATAATGTGTCTGAATTTTTGGAGGTCTTAATGGTTGACAAGAAAATTAGTAAGGATGAAGAGGTTGGTTATCATAAGGGAGCTATTTATACTCTGATGAATGAACGTAATGGTTTGGCTCAAATGATTGGTATTGTTGAGCAGTTGTTGCAGGCTCACATTAAGAGTTTGAAAGATTTGGGTATTGATATTGTTGCTGAATTGAAGGCTAATACTGATAAGGCTAAAGAAAAGCTTGACGAAAAATTGAAGCAGTGATTAATTATGTACTCTTCTCAATGTTCTGGTTATGATTGTGGTTCTGGTAGTTTGTATTCTGGTAATTCTGGATATTTTTTGAACAATTCTGGGTATTCTAATCAGTCACCTTCTTATTCTGGCATTTCTTCTAATTATTCTAAATCGATGTATGATTCTCAGAGTGCAGAGTTTTCTCCAAGTTTTTTTGTTGATGAATCTTCAGAATTTGTTGGCGTTATTCCAGAGCGGGACGAGATTATTGGTCATGCAAAAACCGTTTTTAGTAGTCTCACTAATCAGAAATTTCCCGATAATATTTCTATAAATTTGTGCGATAATGAAAATTTTAGCAGGTTGCTTCCTTTCGGGGCTTCCGAAAATTCTTGTGTTATGGGTTTTGCTGTTAACAGGAAGGGTTTTGGAATTTCAAAGATTTTTGTCAGGAATAATTCTTTGCCTCAATTGTTCGTAACTCTGGGTCACGAGATTGGCCACGTCATAACTAGACAGCTTTCAAATGTCAAGGATGAGGAGGCTAAAGCTTTTAGTTTTGCTAGGGCGTGGGTTGTTAAGACTAAAGAATTGAATATTGCTGGATTGGACAAGTTTTTAAAGCCTAGGCCTGCTCTTAATGGTGTTCATAACGTTGCTTTTGATTTTGTTGAAAGAGAAATTGCCGAGGGAATTTCTCCTTTGAGGATTTATGTTGATGTCGCTAGTGGCAGGAAGAGTGTTGGTAATCTTGATAGTATAGTTTTTGGTGGTTGAATATTAATAATTTTAGGAGGTTTCGTCATGGTTAAGAAAGATGTTAAGAAGGTCGCGAAAGTTGATGTTTTTGATTCAAAAGGTGTTGCTGGCGGTTCAGAGCCTAAAATTTCTTCTCAGGAGCAGTTGTTGAAGAGTGTTCCTCCAGAGCTTCAGGAGAAGTTTAAGGCTTTGCATGTGAAGCTTGAAGATTTTAAAAAGAAGGTTTTGGCAAAATTTGATAAGTATATTACTGGTATTTCTTTGCTTCCCCCTCCTAAAAAGACCGCTCAGGGTTTTTCTCCGCTTCCAGGTATTGGTATGAAGCCTTTGCAGGTAGTGCCTGATTCTTTGACTTCTCAACCGGTTCAGCAATCAAAGCCTGAAGATTTGAAGAAGGATGATGATGAGATTCACGTTTTTGTTCTTGTTGATGATTCTGAGCCTTCTAAAATGCCTAAGTGGGAGTTGTTGGAGAAGACTGCTAAGATTATTGATGATATTGCCAGAGATGTTGATGATAAGATCAAGTCTAGAACTTATTTGCTTTCAGAGATTTGGCAGAGTTGTTATGATTCTAAGTATGACTTGTTGCAGCTTGTAGCGTTGTCTGCTCCTATTCATGATACTGGCATGTTGAAGGCTATTAAGATTGCTGAAGTTCACAAATCTATGGTCTTGAAAAAGTTTGAAAAGTATATTGTTGCTTACGTTCTTGCAGGCAGTCTTGTTCAGGGTAAGGCTTCTCAGGAGTCTGATATTGACGTGTTCATAGTTATTGATGATACTGATGTTAAGAAGATGACTAGGTTTGAGCTCAAGGATAAGCTTAGGGCCATAATTATTGGTATGGGTTTGGATGCTGGTGATATGACTGGTATTCATAACAAGCTTAACATTCAGGTTTACATTCTTACAGATTTTTGGGATTCTGTTAAGGAGGCTAACCCCGTAATTTTTACGTTTTTGAGGGATGGTGTTCCTTTTTATGACAGGGGTATTTTCATGCCTTGGAAGCAGTTGCTTAAGATGGGTAAGGTTAAACCTTCGCCTGAAGCTATTGATTTGTACATGAGTGGTGGCGAGCAGACTCTTGAAAGGGTTAGGTTGCGTATTAAAGAGATTGGTATGGAGGATATTTTTTGGGCTTTGCAGACTCCTTCGCAGGCCGCTTTAATGTTGTATGGTTTGCCTCCTCCAACTCCTAAGGAGACTCCTGATGTTTTGAGAGAAATTTTTGTCAAGAAGGAGGGGCTTCTTAAGGAGGAGGATGTTGCTGTTATGCAGAAAGTTATTGATACTAGAAAGTCTTTAGAGCATGGTACTAGGAAAGCTTTGAGCGGTAAGGAGTTGGACGATCTTTTGGAGAATGCTGAGAATTATTTGAAGCGTTTGAAAAAGTTGTTTATTCAGATTGAGGAGTTGAAGGAGCGGGAGTCTATTGTTCACTCTTATGAGTCTGCTATTACTTCTGTTCGTGACGCTTTGGTTGTTGAAGGTCTTAAGAGTATTCCTGAGGATACTATTGTTAAGGATTTCAAGAAGGTTCTTGTTGATTCTGGAAAGCTTCCTGCTAAATCTGAGAGGGTTTTGGAAATGGTTCTCAATGCTAAGAAGCATTTGGATTCCGGTAATATTTCTAAGGATGAGGTTGTTAATACTCGTAAGGAGTCTTTGCAGTTTATAAGGATGGTTTCAGAGTTTGTTCAGCGTGCTAGGGGTAAAGAGTTGGAAAAGTCGAGGATTCGTGTTAAGCACGGCGACAAGTTTGGTGAGGTTTTGCTTCTCGAGAATGATGCATTCATCATAAATGATGTTGATGCTCAGGATAGAGAAGTCCAAAAAGCTTCAATAAATTCTGATGGGTCTTTAGGGATTGTTTCTAAGAGCTCTGTCGAAGATCTTGAGAGGGCTCTTGCTAGCACTAAACTTCCTAGAAAAGCGTTCATTAAGGGTGCCATCTTTAGGGATATTGAGAAGATTTTTGGTCCCGGTGTTGAAGTTTTGTTGCAGAACTGAAAAAACTGTTTTTGGTTTATTTCAAAATTGGGTTTAATACCCCGCGGCTTGCCGTGTGGATAGCGACTTTCAGGCAATTTCTTTATTTCCATAGACGCTTCGGGAGCAGTTCTATGAATCTGGATAATTGCTAAAACGATAGCGCCAAATTTACTATTACAATTATTATTTTGTATTATACAAATGATTATTAAATGAATATTTCTTCCATTAATAGAAAAGATATGAATATTGATATTATATATAATTTTAAGTGGAGTGTTTTGAATGCATAAAGCGATTGTTGGACTTCAATGGGGTGACGAGGGGAAAGGAAAACTAGTTGATGTGTTAGCTCAAAAAGCAGTTTACATTGTGAGATTTCAGGGCGGGAATAATGCGGGTCATACAGTAGTTGTTGGTGATGAAATATTTAAGTTTCATTTGCTACCTTCCGGAATTCTTTATGCTGGTAAAGTATGTGTTATTGGCAATGGAGTTGTTATAAATCCGACAGTTTTTTGTGATGAGCTGGAAGATTTAGAAAGAAGGGTCGGAAAAGATCATGCTCAACTATTTATTAGTGATAAAGCTCATATTATTATGCCTTGGCATGAAGCGCTTGATAAATTAACTGGTAAAAGCATTGGAACTACGGGACGAGGAATAGGTCCTGCTTATGAGGATAAGATTGGAAGAAGAGGAATAAGAGTCGCGGAATTAGTTAATGAACAAGTTTTTAGACAAAGAGTTAGTGAAGAATTACCAAAAAGAAATTGGCATCTTATTAATGAGTTTGGTGCTCAACCAATTGATGAGCAAGAATTACTTGATAAGTATTTATTTTTGGCTGAAAAATTGAAATCACATGTTGCTCAAACTGAATATGTGCTTGGACAGGCAAGCCCTGGTTATCAGATTATTTTTGAAGGGGCGCAAGGAACATTATTGGACAATGATTTTGGTACTTATCCTTTTGTTACAAGTTCTAACACCACTTTCGGAAATAGTATAACTGGTTCTGGTGTAAGAGCTAGAGATGTTGAAGTTATTGGTGTTGCAAAAGCGTACAATACAAGAGTGGGCAATGGTCCTATGCCAACAGAATTAAATGATGAAACGGGAGAACTATTAAGAAAAGAAGGTAATGAGTTTGGAACAACGACGGGACGACCTCGAAGATGTGGCTGGCTTGATTTAGTAATACTAAAGTATACAACAATGATTAATGGTGTTGATTCGTTGGCAATTACTAAGCTGGATGTGTTATCATGTCTTGATGAACTACTTATTTGCACTGATTATAGAATAGATAATATAGTTATTAGCAAGTTTCCTACAACTGTTCAAGAACTTGAGAGGTGCATTCCTATTTATAAAAAACTTCCTGGCTGGAAGCAGGATATTAAAAATGCCCAAATATTTCAAGACCTTCCAGCAAATGCTAGAAATTATATTCACATGATAGAATCTATAACTGATCGCAGTGTAGATTATATAAGTGTTGGTGAAAAAAGAGATCAATTAATTGGCAGGTAAAATGACAAATTATTTTTTAGAGAGTTTATTGAGCCCGCTAGATACTAGATATACAAAAATTGTTAGACCATTAAGAAAATATTTTAGTGATGATGTATTCTATGCTTTTAGAGTTCAAGTTGAATTAGAATATTTTTCATTTTTTCTTGAACAAGTAAAGGGTATATCTTTATCAAGGGATGAAAAAACGTTGTTAGAAAAAATCTCAACACCTTCTAAGGATAAAATAGATTTAATAAAAATTATTGAGAATGAAGGATGTGATGGGAGACCAAAGACAAATCATGATATTAAAGCAATAGAATACTTTATAAAAAATTTATTAAAAGAAACTTCCTTAGAAGAATTCACTGAATTAGTTCATTTTGGTCTGACTTCCGAAGATATTAATAATATTACTTATGGAATTATGTTAAGCAAAGCAGTAACTCAAGAGATTACTCCATCTTTACAATTTATTTATTCTACTCTTGTTGATCTTGCTTTGAAATACAAAGACATCCCAATGCTTGCAAGAACTCATAATCAACCGGCATCTCCAACAACTCTTGGAAAAGAACTTGCTGTTTTTGCATTGAGACTTGAAAGACAAATAAATAATCTCACTAATCAAAGAATAAGTGCAAAACTTAATGGTGCAACTGGGAATTATAATGCACTTCATTTGGCTTATCCAGAGATTGATTGGATTGATTTCTCAAGAAGATTTATAAGATACATTTCTAATAAAACAAGTACAAATCTTGAATTTACTTTATTAACAACACAAATAATCCCTGCAGATAATTACGCAGAACTATTTAATACAGTTAAATTAACAAGTTTGATCTTGCAAGGATTGTGCCAAGACATTTGGGAATATATCGGAAGAGAATACTTTATTCTGAAACAAGATAAAGGACAAATAGGTTCTTCAACAATGCCTCATAAAGTAAATCCTATTGATTTTGAAAATGCAGAAGGCAACTATAAAAAGGTGAAGCACTTTTGCAATATGGTTGTAGAAGAGCTTCTAATATCCCGACAACAAAGGGATCTTTCTGATTCGACGATTAAAAGAGAATTTGGAGAAGTCTTGGCCAGATTTTATCTGGCAAACAAAATTCTTTCAAGAGGATTATCAAAAATAGAAGCCAATCCTGTTGTTCTAACTGAAGATTTAGAAAAACATCCTGAAGTTATCTCAGAGGGAATTCAAACAATACTGCGAAGAGAAGGAAATAAAGAAGGTTATGAAAAACTAATGATATTAACACAAGGAAAGAAAACAACACTTGAAGAATTAAGAATATTTATAGGACAATTAACTATTTCAAAAACTGTCAAGGAAAAATTGCTTCAATTGACTCCTACAAATTATACCGGAATTGCATCAAAGCTTGCAGAGAAAATTTGATAAGGATTTATTCAACAGAGTGTTCTTTACTTGATTTCTTTCTTATTCAACGCCTTTCTTGTTATTTCTAGGTTACAACTGTGATATTTTTTGCACCATTTCTCGCACTTACTGGCAGTTTTCTCGTCTCGGTACTTTAACCCGCACTCCGGACAGACATATAAAGTAGTAATATTCATAATGGTTCTACTCTCCGAATGCTTGGGCTTTCATCATTAGTGATACTATATCTTTGGCTGATAATAATACGTCGTCATATCTTGATACTGGAGTTATTTTTACATCGCCCGTTACTACTCCTTCTATAATTCTTAGTATTATTTTTATTATTGTCCCAGCTCCGGGTCCTTCATCTCTTTCTTCTCTTACTTGTTCTTCAACCCACCAAGCTGTTTCTACTCTTTGTCCTTCGAATTTTTGCACGTTAGTGCTTATTAAATCGTATAAAAAGTTGTAGTCTAGTGTTACTGTTACATCTGGTGTTATCGTGCTGTCATTAATGAATTGTCCGCGAACCAGCTCTTTAGGGCTTATTGTTAGAACCATTCCATTGAGTATTTCTTCACCATCATTTATTGTTATTGCTATGTCCGCACTTCCATCGAACCTTTCAGATATTTTTCTTATAGTGTCCATTACTGGTTTTAATCTTCTCATCTCTCTGATTTCTTGTGGTGGAGGCCCGAACCCTTTTTCTCTCTCTTCTGGCGGGGGCCCTTTTTTTATCATGAACTTCATTGTTTCTCTAGTCGGATAGAACCATCTTTTCATGAATGGTGTTATCACTATTTGATTATCCAGGTCTGGCCTTGGCAACTGTTCTTCCCAATAATCTATTTTTCCGTACTCATCTTCGTAACCTATTGTTATTGGAGTGACTTCTACTTTTTCCCCGCTGCAAGCTTCTGCTCTTGCTATTTCGTCAGCGTTCTGGGTTATTGTTGTGTGGAATAGTTCTGATATTCCTCTTTCGTACTTTTCGAATTCTTCGGGGTGTTCTCTGAATTGTTGGAAGTACCACTGAAGGAATTCTTTGTTGAACGTGTTTTCTATTTCTTTTCTTTGTTTCTGGGCATTTTCTAATTGTTGCAGGCACCACCCGTCTTTGTATTCTTTCTTTCCTTCTTTTATTTTGTAAAAGTCTTGCATTGCTGTTCCCCAGCCGTTGACGTTCACCCACCCGTTTATTTCTCCTGATGGAGTTTTTTCACAGCTTGATTCTAGGAATACTACTGCTTTGTCTTCTCTCCAGCTTCCTTCTTGGACGCATTGGAATGTTGTTATTCTTTGTTTGTCTTCGGAGCATCTTGTTGGTGCGCAGTCCGCGTCTGTTTGGCACCCTTTGCATTGTTGTGTGCTTTCACAGCCGTTGATCCAGTCTCCGTCGCAGTCGTAGTATCCTTGAGTGCACTCGCACCATTGTCTTTCGGGCCTGCACTCTTGGTTTGCTTTGCACCATTCTTGTCTGCACTCTTGAGGTTGTTCCCATTCTTTTGGTTCTGGCGCTTTTTGATTATTGTTGAAATCTTCGTTGAATTCTTCGGGAACAAAAATATCTCTTTGTTCTGAATTTTGATTATTATTTTTTGGTTGTTGATTGTTTTTGGCGTCACCAGTACCATTTTGTAATCCTGCATCAATATTTTGTTGTCCTGAACCTCCTCCAGAAATACTCTCGTTCGAAGATCCGCCGCCTGAGGATTGAGTTTGTGGTTGTTGTATTGTTGATGACTGCTCATTCGATGATTGTTCGTTTGATTGCTGTGAATTGTTTGATTGAGTTTCTTCTACCAATCCTAGTCCTATCGCTGCTCCGGTTATCATTCTTAGTAATGCTTGTCCTAGAGTTTTTTGTCCTGCTATCGCTCCTCCGGTTATTGGCGGGCTTTCAGTATTTGTTGATGGTGATTCTTGTTGAGCTTCCTTTCGCGTTTCTTGAACTTGTTGTTCTGATTGTTGTCCCGTTGACTGCTCTTCTACTTTTTGTTTTTCATCTCTTTCTTCTCTGTCCCTATCTCTGTTTTCCCTGCACTCGCTGTAGCAGTCTGGATCACCGCAATCCCATCTTCCGTCATCATCGTCGTCTTCGCCATTTTCGCAAATTTCTCTTCCTCCTAAAGCGCTTTTACATTGCGCTTCACTGCAGTATTCTTCTTGTGAGCACTGTGTTTTTTCTTCGCCTCTGCAGAACCTGTTTTGTTTTTCTTCAGTTTCATTGCGTATTTGTACTTGGTATTTTGTTTGAACAACCCGGTACTTTTTTATTTCTAATCCTGCATTCTCAAATGCGTTTGTTACATCGCTGTCAAAATCGTCAAATGTGTACTTGTCGTAAGGGCTGTCATTTCTTGATGCTGATTGTTGCAATTCTTCTCTAATTATTGCCATCTCATCTACTGCCATGAATAAATTGTTGAATTTTGCTTCTGTAGGAGTTTCTATGTACTCTTTGCCTGTATTTACTACTTCGCGCGCTATTCTTGGAAGTTTTTGTCTTGCGCTTTCGTAGTCAGGTTCTTGAATCATTCTTGGAGTATTGGCTCCTTCAATTTTTCTGGCATCGTCGTATTCCTTAGTGTTCCCCCATGCGTTGACTCCGAACCATAACCATGTTTGTTCGCAGTTGAGGCACCTGTTCATGTTTAACCTCATTTCTGCTTTTTCGTTACTGGCAATTGTGACGTCTGCTCTTTCCTGCTCTTCTTCTCTGATGTTCGCTTCTGGAAATAATTCTTTTAGTGTTTCAAAGCATTGTTCCCTATTGTCTTGCAGGTATTGGTTTAATTGTTGTTCCGCGCTTGCCGATTCTCCCGCGAGTTCTTTTATATCGCTCAACGATTTAAGATTGCTTATTATTTGTGATGGCTCAAATGATATTTTTCTTTTGAATCTTACTTCCAGGTTTGTCCAGTAGAATGTTGTTCTTTCACCGTTTATTGTTATAACGTTGGGGTGTGCTCTTAGTACAAGCTTTATTTTTTCCCCGTCGTGAATCGTTTTTTCCCATTCTGGCAGTTTAGAATCTGTTCTTTCAGATTTTTCCTCGTTTGCATTCCACAGCCAGTCCGTGAGTCTTGTTGGTTCTCCGAATACTCTTTTTAGCGCTTCAGAGCTTACCCCTTCGAACCTTTTCGAAAATTTTTCTTTTCTAGACTCATTACTTTTATCTTTATCTTTTTCATCAAATTCCGGCAGTCCTATTTCTTCGGTTACAATCCTTTCAAGCTCTCCTGCATACTTCATCATTTTTGAGTAATCTTTTTGTTGCGACGCATCTATCATCTTTCTTACCAGCTCTGCTGATTTCGTCTTTCCGTTTTTTTTCAGCAGTTCTTCCGCGGCCATTAATTCTTTTTCTGCTTTTTTATCGTCGCCTTTCTCGAACAGCTCTTCTACTTTTTCAAAGTGTGATTCTAGCTCGTCTAAATAGTCGGGAATGTCTACTTCTTCCATTTCTTCTTCAGTTTCGTCCAATAATTGTTCTTCTTCAGAGTCTTCATCTTGTATAGTGTACGCGTTCAACCCTAATTCTTTGTTCATCTCATTTCTTGTTTCTATAGCATATATTTGTAATTGTAAATAATTTATTTCTCCTTGTTCGTAATCTGAAACTTTTTCTTTGAGGGTTTCTAATGATTCTTGAAGTGTTGCTGAAGCTGCAGAAGTCATAAGCAATGTCAGAACTATCAATATAATTATTCTATTACTCATTACGCCTCTTTTTTGGTCTTTTTGTAGTTCTTATTTAAAAATGTAGCGTTGTCTTGTTGTTCTGTGTTTCGCAGTGATATATGTCACTACTCTATACATCATATCAATTTCCGTTAACTATTAATACTACTTGATTCATTACTGCTCTATGCTCATTTCTGTTGAGTCTTTGGATTCTGATGTTCGCACTCAGGAAGTTGTTAGGATGCTTGCTGAACGTAAGCGTCTTTTGGAGTGTGAGGAATGGATTGCTCATGAGGAATCTCACAGAAAAAAGGGCGAGGATGCCCGGCTTGTTTTGTTTTCTGATTCTTCTAATGACCGTGATATTCTTGAAAAGCCGAAGGGTCCTGTTCCTTCAAAGGTTTATGATGAGGGGCAATTTCCTGTAGGAGGTTGTGAGTGCGGCGCCTTGACGTTGAGTCGTGATAGTAAGGGCAATCTTCATTCTTGGAGTAGTCCTTCCAGCAGTGTTAAGAGTGTTGATTATAGTGCTAAGAATCAAGAGTATTCTGAGTCTGTTTCTTTGGGTGATTACTCGCCAAAAACTTCTTCGAAGCACTCTTATGATAGAAGTAATTGAGTTACAATAATACTAAAATAATACTAAAAAATACGCCAGCGCTGGACTTTCAGATAGTTTGTTTTGCCGATGGTTTTTTATATCTTTCTATTAATCAGAATCTGTTAAGGGGGTGTTTTAGTGTTTTATCGGCGTAAAGATAAGGGCAAGGATGAGCGGTATAAAATTATTCCTTATGATAGAATTTTCGATATTAGAAAGTCTTGGTACGATGCTTGCAACATTGATGGTCCTAGGCTTACTAATATTGCTCCGGAACTTCCCGACTTGCCTCAAACTCCCAGCGATGTTTTTTTCGTTCCCGGCAAAGAGCCTTGGCTTAGAGAGTCTTCTGATAGTGAGTCTCGTGGGGGGCTTGTGAGAAAAGTTATTTCTGCTATTAAAATTCTTAGAAGGTTGAGGTAGTTGCAGTATTCGATAAAATTGAGCTATTTCACAAATTAGTTCAAAAG
Organism: Candidatus Woesearchaeota archaeon; assembly: GCA_016203445.1. Lineage (GTDB taxonomy): Archaea > Nanobdellota > Nanobdellia > Woesearchaeales > ARS49 > JACQMS01. The sequence continues at coordinate 7,566 of JACQMS010000003.1, read as the reverse complement.
AAAAAGTTTATATACTATAGAGCTATGGCCTATAGTATGACTACAACTATACAAATAAGTGATAAAACCATAACAGTTTTGAAAATGTTGCGCGACCAATTTCGGGTGCCGTCATATGATGCACTGCTTCAAGTTCTTATTCAAAAAGTTGAAAAACCTAAAAAAACTCTTTGGGGCGCTGGAGGAAAACTTTCTATGAAAGAAATATTAAAAAATTTGAGGGATGAGCATGACAGATACTAAATTTTTGGATTCATCAGTTTGGCTCTCTTATTATTTTGCTGATAGTAAAGTTGCAAAAGATATTATTGAAGGTGATAGAATGATTCTGACTTCTTCACTTTGTTTGTTTGAAATAAAAAAGAGATTGTTGCGCCTCAAAAAAGATTTCAAAGATATAATAACATTTATTAAAAAAAGGAGCGCGATTTGTATTCCAAGCATTCTTATAGCAGAAAAGGCTGCAGAATTGGCTGTGGAGCATGATTTAGGATCGATGGACTCACTCATATACGCATCAGCAGTATTGAGCGATGCTGAACTGGTGACTGGGGATAATGATTTCCGAGGCTTGGAAAAAGTGAATTTGTTGTAATATTTTGTCAAAGTCTTATGCCTATCATATTTCCGCTTTGGTATTTATCAAAAGAATTTTTAGTAAGGTTTATTAAAACATAGATTTTTCTTTCTTTGGGGTTTGTTGGATGGTGTCTGGTGTTGTTGGATCGTGGAATGAGTATCCCGTGATTGTTCAGCCTCAGGGAAAAATTCTTGTAAGGGATGGCTGTGCTCGTTCTCGTGATGCGTTCGTGTACGTTTCGAGGATTGCGAGGGTGGTGAGCCAGCAGGAGTATGTTCGCTCGTACAGTATTGATTCTTTGTCTGTGTGGACTGGGAGGTCTTTGGGGTTTTCTGGTGAGCAGTTGGTTTCTGATGTGGATAGTTTTTGCAGGGGCGGTATTCCTCAGTATGCGAGGGAGCGGGTGTTGGATATTTCTTCTAAATATGGTTTGTTTTCTTTAGTCAAGAATGGCAGTTGCATTGATTTGAATTGTGATTCTGAAAAATTGTTTTCTCTTGCTAAAAGAGAGCTTTCTGATATTATTGATGGTCGTAATTCTCGTTTGAGTATTGGGGTGAAGCCTTTGTATCGTTCCGAGGTGAAGTTGCGATTGTTGAAGAGAGGGTATCCTGTGAGAGATCTTGCTGGGTACGCTCAAGGAAAATTTTTGGATGTAAATTTGCGTTCTGTTGCGAGGAGTGGTGCTTCTTTTTCTTTGCATCCTGACCAGTTGGAGGATGTTGATTTGTTTCTTAATTCTCAGGGTGATTCTGGTGGTTCTTGGACTATTTGCGAGCCTTGTGGCGGCGGGAAGACTATAATAGCTCTGGCTATAATTTGTGGTTTGAAGACTTATTCTCTTGTTCTCGTTCCTAGGTCTGAAGATGTTGAGCAATGGTATAGGGAGATTCTTGATAAGACTGATATTGATCCTTCGCTTGTTGGAAGATTCACCGCGGATGAGAAAAATATTAAGCCTTTGACTGTTGCTACTTATTCTTCTGCAACGTATAGGGATCGTGTGACGAAAAAGTTTACGAATTTGGGATTGTTTAGTGCTCTTCCTTGGGGTCTCGTTTGTCCTGATGAGTGCCAAAGGTTTCCTGCGGAGGTTAGTATTGCTTCTGCTCTTATTCCTGGAGCTAGGCGTTTGGGGTTGAGTGGTTCTCTTGTTCGTGAGGATAAGAGGGTGGAGTACGTTTTTTCTTTGATTGGTCCTACTCTCGTGAATCGTCCTTGGAGGGATGCTGAACGTAAGGGCCGTATTGCTAAGATTTTGTGCAATCAGATTAATGTTTCTGTTCCTGAAAGTCTTGAGGAGCGTTTGGCAGAATCTGGTTCTTTGAAGATAGCATCGTGTAATCCTAATAAGGTTTACGTTGTCGTACAAATCTTGAACTATTTTTCTGGAGCGAATGATAGGAGGATTATTATTGGTCATAAGATTCCTTTGTTGAGAAGTATCGCTGAGCGTTTGAATCTTCCTTTATTGTACGGCGGAACTCCTATTCCTGTGAGGAATGAGGTGTACTCGATGTTTAACAGTGGGGAGATTGACACTATGGTTATCTCTAGTATTGGTAGTACTGGCAGGGATTGGCCTTCTACGAATGTTATTATCGAGGTTTCTGGTAATGGTCGTTCTCGTCAGGAAGAGGGGCAAGTGACTGGTAGGGGTTCTCGTGATCTTATTGGTGGTAAAGTGTGCCACCATTTTATTCTTGCTAGTGCTGGTACTCGAGAGGAATATATTGTTGAGAGGAGGAAGCAGTTTTTGAGGGAGCATGGGTACACGTATTGTGTTGGCAATTCTCTTGAGGAAATTCTTTCAGTGAGAGGCCTTTCTTCCCTGAATGGTGGCGTGTGGGTTGCGAAGATGTCAAGGAGTGAAATTTTGAGGGTTGTTGATGATAGGATTGCTGAAAAGTTGTCAAACCGCGTGCGTTCTCGTAGTGGTCTTCTTGATAATAATATTTCTAGTGATGGGGAGATATCCGATGATGATGCTGATGTTGAGGATTATGATGAAGAGTTTGTTCCCGATGAGAGCGACTTGTTAGCTATTGAGGCTGGTGATAATGATAATAGCTCTGATGATTTTGATTCTGATGATTGTGATGATGATATAATCGAGCATGCTGGTCTTTATGATGTTGACGATGATGATAGTTCTGGTGGTGACGAGATTGAAGATTTCAGGAGGAATTTTTGGAAAAATCACAGAGAGGATTTTGAGTGATGGCAGAAAATATTTTGAAGAGTGTCATTGTTGATAGTGATGGAAAGGTGTACATTGATAGCTCCATTGGTGATGTGTCTTCTGCCGAGATGGCTATTGCTCCTTTTACTATTTGTGTGTTCAGAGATCCTGTAAATAGTTCTTTGTACGAGTTCGAGATTGTTCCTGAAAAAATTATTTCTTCTATCGCTTCAGGTACCTCTCTCGAGGAGATTCTAGAAATTTTTGGAAAGTTTTCTTCAGTTCCTATACCTTTGAACGTTTTTTCTGATTTCAAGCATGTTGAGCAGTCTAGTGGTATAAATATTTCTGGAAGCGTTCAGGAAGGGTTTCGGGTTCGCTCGAATAATTGGAAATTATTGGAATCTCTCGCGAAGAGTTCTGGAAGTTTTTCTAAATGGAATGCGAGCAATGGTTTTTTGAGTGTTCCTTCTGAAGATTTATCAAATTTACAAGAGGCATTGTCAGGAATTCACACTTCGGGCGTTGATATCTCGTGCATGATTGAAGAGTATGAATTGTTGTTCAGAGATGGTGTTCCTTTGAAGTACATGGAGGGGCGTCCTGATGTTTCTATTATTAACTCTGGTGAGTGCAAGATTGTTGTTGGTTCTTCTTTTGGAGAGCTTGAGAGGATTATTCTTGACGCTCGTGAAATTGTGAGAAATGATATTTCTGTATTTGAGAGTAATATTCCTTCAGAGTTTAGAGAATGCATTAGACAAACGCTTGATGATTCTTCTCGTGGAGAGTTGTGGAAAGATCATAGTCTTCGAAGTCTTTTGAAGTATTCTTTCCTATTCGTGAAACACTTGCTTAGTGATAATATTGATAGGGGATTAACTTCTGAGGGCGTCAACTACTTGTTCAAAATTCGTGATTGTGGAAGATATCATCTTCTTTGGAAGTATGTTACTTCTGTGTGCCGCGCGAAGGGTTGGAATTTTGTTGACCCTGATGAAATATATAAGAATGATTTAGTACGTTTTGGGAGGGTTCTTTTTCCTGAGAGGATTGTGGCAAAGTATTATAAAAAAAATATGTTCATTCACACTTTTCTTCTTGGAGGTCCCGGCTTTAGAAGTATGGATGATGTTCGCGCAGATATCGGGAACATAATTCTTGATGGTGGTTCACGCGTTGAGGGTGTTGTTGGGGCTGATTGTTATGCATTGTTGAATAAATACTTTTGTCAACGTAAAGATTTGAGAGATGTGTCAAGATCTTCGCCTCTCGCGTATTATCAGCTCGCGGAAGCAACGGTTAATGGTCTCACTCTTCTTGTGAGAGCTGGAATTCTTGACGGTATTGTGAGCCCTGCAACTAAAGAAAAATTGAGTCAGAAATATACTGGATGGGAGCACGAGCAAGTTAGATCAACATCAACATCTCCAGTAGTCAAACAATATTCTCCATCTAGAGTCATAGAGAGGCGTATTGATGAGGAGCGCGAGCGCAGGATGAAGAAGAAAAATATCGACAACGAGCACGTAGCATCTACTCTCAGGAGTATTCTAACTCTCAATCAAGAAGTTTTAGGCGCGCCTGTTGAGAATGTTCAAGAAGTTATTGCTGAAAATATTGCTGAGAAAGATGTTGTTACATCCTCAAAAGAAGTTGATACTGTTGAAGTACTTCCAACTATTCCTCAGCAGTCTTCGATCGTTGTTCCGATTCCTTCATCTTCTCAATTCTTTAATCATGGTGACCGGTTGTATCAGAGGTGTGATGTTGTTGAGCGCGAGTGGCAGGTTTCTCTCGCTGGTATGAAAGAAAGATGTTGTGTTGAAACTCTTGACTGTGATGAAAGGTATATTCTTTTGTCTGAGAATTTCTTGCGTGAAGTTTCGAGACTTTCTTATCTCGATTCGATGATTACAAGGACGAAAGGTTTTCTTCCTAGAAGGGCTTCAAGATTGTTGAGGAGGCATTTCTGGGATGGTTTTGCATTGTTCGAAATGGGAGAGTTTTCAAAAGCGGGCGTTCTCTTAAAAGGGGGAAATGTTGTTGAGGATGAATATTCTTCTCTTCTTCAGGAAGTTGAGGAGTGTGTTACTCTTTCGAGAATTTTTTCTAGGGGGTTGAGCCCTCAATTTTTGAGGAGAAGATTGTTCGAGGGAGGTATGGAGTTTATTCCATCTTACAAGATGTATTCTGAGTTTGGTGTTCCTTCATCACTAGTTTTTGGACGTTTTGGAGAAAGAGTATTTTCTATCGAGTATGAGCGGGGTGTTGTAGCATCATCATCGAATAATTTGTTGTTCGAAAGTGTTGTTCATGAAATTAGTGATGGCGTGAAAAAGTATGCTGGACTTCTTCCTCCGGCGTGCAGGAGTGTTCTTGATGCAGTGTTCAATCCTCAGGAAGAGTTTCGTTCTGAATTGGATGCTTGTTCTTCTGTTGTTGGAACTATGAGAGAACTTGCCGTCGAAGTTCTTACAGGGTTTGATATGCTTCAGCACTCGTTAAAGATTTCCTTGCATGGTGGGATTCCTCCGAATTCTTATTATTCCAGGTTGAGAGATGTATCTGCGAATTATCACGTACAGCAGAGAACGATAAAACGTTTGACTGGTGTTGATGTTTTTACTGCTTGTGGCGCGGAGTATGTGAGGATGGATAACATTCTTGCTGGTGTTCTTGAGCGTCTTTCTGGGAATCAACGACCTCATCGTGAACACCTATGTATGAATGAGATTGCTAACAAAATGATCTAAAGCTATCGTTCATGAAGGATAATGTTTAATTGTCCATTTCTTCCGTAAGATTTCCGGAAAACACACAGAAAGACATATAAATGACAGAATTAATTAAGATTATTATGAAAAAAGTTAGTACTGGTGATTTCGTATTTTATTCCGCTATGGGAGTTTTAACTTTGTGGCTCATACTGAAAATAATTGGAGTTATAAAGACTCCTTTATGGTTGGAGTATGGTGTTCCTCTTGGAAGCTTAATTCTTGGAGGCGTAATGTTTTATCACACATTAACTGATAGTATTCGTTCACTTGCAATTTCGGTAGCCACTCTTGCAACTCGCGTTGATCACGTAGAGCAATATTTTAAAGATTTAAAGGAGGATATGAAGTTAGTGAAGGATGAATTGACAGGGATTAGAAAAGATGTCAGGAGTGTTTAATTAAGTATCCATTCTTCTTTGTAGTATACTCTTTCACTTTTTGCTATTATTCCTTTATCCATTTTTTCTATTACTTTGCTTTCAATTAGCGCCCTGGCAATGCTTATTAATTCTCCTTTTAGAGTCATTATTGCTACCGCTTCTTCTTTTTTGAAATCATTGAATGCTACAACTCCTGGCTTTTTTAGCGTGCTTCCGTGGGTTAAACTTTTTATTGCTCCGTCTGAAACTATTATTTTTGGCATTGTTTCAACTAATCTTTCGACAGGAAATATTATTTTGTTTAATCTCTCAGGATTTTTTTCTTCTTTCCACTCGTAAACCGCGTCTGATAAATTTTGTAGAGTACTCATTTCTTTATCGGTGAAACCTGCGGCTTTTGTTCTTACTAGTTGTGCCATGTTCGCTCCTACTTCTAGATGTTTACCTATATCATGGAATAGTTTTCTTATGTAAGTTCCAGCTTCGCATTTTACTCTTATGAGCGCGTCTTGATTTTCTAACTCTAATAATTTTATTTCGTAAACTTTTCTCGGTCTTTCCTGCCTTTTCACAGCGCTTTTTACTGGGGGCATTTGTATTATAGTTCCAGTAAATTTTTTCAGCGTTTCAACAATTTTTTCTTTTGCGACTTCTTTATGTAAGTGCATTACTCCTACGTATTCTTTGTCACTTTTGAGAGTTATCGTTGTTATTTTTGTTGCGTCTCCTAGAGCTACCGGTTGTACTCCTGTCACTCCGGGGTCTAGTGTTCCTGAGTGCCCTGCTTTTTCTATTCCTAATATTTTTTGCACGTAATCTGATACTTGGTGGCTTGTAGGCCCTGCAGGCTTGTTTATTACTACAATTCCATAATTTATTTTTCTTTCCAGAGGTCTTTCTTCTGGCACAACTCCTATTGCTCCTTCCTCTTCTCGAATCGTGTGTAAATGCATGACTATGAGATAAATGTGCAATATTTAAATAGTATTGTTATGAATGCAATGGTATGAAAAATTTATTTTTCAGAGTGTGAAGTCTTCCTATGTATTCTGTGTATGCGTCATCATGTTTTCCTATTGTTAAAAACCAGATTGTTTTACCTTCAACAAAATAAATCAATCGTACATTATTTGTTATGGGTTCTCTATAACAATTGTTTCCTCCTCGAAGATGTTTTTGTCGTAGAGGGTTTTCTTTAATCTTTTTCTTTTTTGAGAAAAAAATCTCAAGGTGTTTGTTGTCCAAATTTTCTAAGTCTCTGAAAAAGTCCGGATGTTCCTTTATTTCCCACTCATTCAACGGCAACTCCTCTTTTTTTTAAGTATTCGTCAAGATCTTTTTCACTTCGTCCGATTTGTGGATTTGATTGTATGTCAAGAATTCGTTTCTTTACTATTGAATCCTGATCAAAAAGTGAAGAAACATCTGTTATTAGCGTTTCTACATCTGATAGTACTTTTCGGAATTTCTCTTCTGAAACAATAACCTGTGTCATAACGGTTAAATGCTGCGAATATAAGTATTTAAATCTATCTCATATAAATTCTGTTTATAACTCAGTTATATATGACTACAGAACGTACGTGGTTAGCACCCTAAGGTCGAAATCCAATAGAGTCTCGATGTGGGTGCGTTGCGGGGGGT
>JACQMS010000036.1 GCA_016203445.1 Candidatus Woesearchaeota archaeon | reverse complement strand
CAAATCATGCAGTGAGTATGGAAAGTTTCTGAGCATGCTCAAGAACCACTGTGATCTATTGTGTTTAACAACATAGTATTGGTCTTTGACCAATGGTTCTTGACAGTTTCTGAGCATGATCAAGAACCGCTGTGATTCATTGCGTTAAGCAACATAACATACTGGTCTTTTACAAGTAGTTCTTGACATCCGCGAATCAGAAAGTGTCCGATAAAACTCCACACTTTAGTGATGAGCAGGACACTTTCCGAGGATTTTTATGATTTCACTCGCACGTTTTGAGTTTTTCTATTTTTATGCTTTTTTCTGCGCAATTAGTGCTTCCTATGACTGGAGTTAATTTTACTAGTTCTATTTTTTTCAGTGTTGTTTGTATCGTTATCTTTTTTACTTCTCCTCTGGATATTGATTGCTGTATCTTTTGGCTTGATGTGTCTTCACCTATTATGTTGTAGTAGAACCCGTCCACTGGCTTTCCTGTAGGATTTTCAACGAAAACTTCTATAAAGTCTTGGCCCCTGCATGATTTTTGCCCTGCACTTGTGGATACTATTTTTATGCTTACCCCTTCGCATAATGCTAATTCTGATTTCCCGCTAGCTTGAACAAATTTCGCTTGTTGTTCTATATAATTTTCTCCCCAGCTCATCACTACTGCCCCCAGACCTACACTTACTACTATCAGTATTATCGTCGCTAGTAGTGGTGATAATCCTTTTTTATTCATTATCGCGCCTCTTTTTGCCTTTCACCCACGAATTGCATTTATAAACCTTTTTATGATGCTCTGTCCAGAATCATAACTGCAGCTTCTATATTGGTAGCCATCATCAACCTTCGTCTTGTATCTTTACTAATCTTTGCAAGGTGAGCATCAGCGGCATAGCCATACCCAAGTGCAGGATATAGTTGCTCAAATTCTTTGTTGCCAATAATCCATTATGGTAGTCTCATATTCTTTTTTCATAAACCTTGCATGATATGTTCCACTTTACTCAACTGTGAATCCTACTATTCTTGGGTTTGCGCTTTCGTATGTTATTGTGTATCCAGTGTCTTTTAGTGAGTCTCTTGTGAACATTCTTACTGCTGTGCTCCCTTCTAATTCTCTTGGGTATATTATTGATTGTAATCCTTCTTTACCTTCGAATATTGTTGCGCTTTCAAGGGCGTCGTCTTTATACTCTGTAGTTTTTCCTATACCTTTTCTTACTATTGTTACGCTGTGAGGCGCGTTGTTGTTAAGCGTCGCCGTTTCTCCTTCAACTACCAATCCGTTGTCGCATGCTATAATTTCATCAACTTCTCTGCATTTTTCTGGACTCCTCACTCCTAGCATGGTTAGTGTTTCTTTGGTTACGAATACGTTAGGTTTTGTTGTGCAATTTTCTGTTGTTCCGCAAGAGGCCCGGGCGTAGTAAGTCCTGGCTTCGTTTATATTAGGCGTTGTTAGAGCATCTCTTAGTAATATTCTCACGTCTGCATTGCTTTCCTTTTCTAGAGTTAAAAATTTCAATCCTTGAACTGTTATAGTATTTTCTGCGCATTGAGTGTAATCTGTTGCTCCTGTTGGTTGTTGAATGTATGACCACACAAAATACCCCGCCAGTAGAACTACTGCTATCCACACTATAGCAGTTACCCAGTCAGTTCCTTCATCCGAATCTTTTATCAAATCTTCGGCTTTAACTGATGATTGTGGTTGCGATGTGTTGTGGCCACTCTGAACTTTTGCTTTGGTAATATTCTGCGTTGTTGGGCGTAATTTTCTTGATTGTTCTTTTTTCTCGTCGTAAACTTCTAGTTTTACTCTTTTTTGAGGTTCCCTTTCTGATCTTTCAACTTTTATTTTTACCGGAGTCTTCCTGAGTGGCTCTCTTGACTCTTTTCTTTCGGACTTTTTATCTTTTCTTTCTGTTTTTTTTGATTCTTTTTTATCTTCTGGTTCTTCGTCATCCAACCCAAACAATGGGTCTTCTTCAGATTCCTCTTTTTTTGATCCTTTTACTTTTCCGTATTGTGATATTCTTGATTCGACTTCTTGCAACTCTTTTTCCAACTCTTCTCCAACATCGAGTGAGTATCCGTACTTGCTCATAAAAGCCCCCTTTTAATTTCCGATATTTTTGGAAGTGCTGTTCTGTTTAAAAGGTTTGTTGTATTGCAGTGGGTATTTTGTTCGAAAATTCCAATAGCTATTTTTGACAATGAAAAAGATTTGACTAGTTTTGTTAGAAATAAAGATTTGCCTGCTTCTGAGCACGCGTTAAAAACTGAAGTTTTGGTCAGTGCTCTTGAGAAAGTTTTAGCTCCTGTTTTTGAGGATTGCAGGGATATTGATGGATGATTTATTCTAAGTTTTTTTCTTTTTTCTCATGCAGCCAACTTCGTTCTTAGCTCTTCCAGTCCTTCGTTGTGTAATTGTCTTGCTCTTTCATAAGATTTTTCTATGACCTTTCCGACTTCTCTGTATTCTGGTGTTGGCTGTATATAATATCTTTGGAATATTACAGTTCTAATATTTTTTGGTAGTAAGCATATAGCATGTCTTACTGATGAAGTTTCCAGTTCTTTGCTTGTAGTATCAATTGCTGGGTGCTGTGATTCTGATATTTCTTGTATCGGTACTGCGTTTAGTATGGCATCAATGCTTCTTGAATCTTCTCGTTCTTTTTTTGTCAAAGCTCTTCGCTGTAATCTTTCTTTTATGTAATGAGCCATTAATTCTGCTCTGTTTGTTATTCCTTCTCTTTCAAAATGTATTTCCAATAAGTATTCACGTGTTAAAAATGATGGGAATAATTTTTCAACACTCTTTCCAAGAGCCGTGGAAATTCTTTCCTGTGTTACTCTTGATGGCATTACTTGCAGTCTTTCGTAATGGTTTATGCTTGCGGTGTTGACCCCTGCCATTCTTGCCAATTCTTCCTCATTCATTCCTGCTTCTAGCCGGGCATTTCTTAGAAAATAATTATAGTATGGATCTCCGCCGGTTGTTCGAATTCTTGGTCTTTTGGGCATTATCTCACTCTTTTATTTGTTTACCATTCAGTCCAGCCGTCGCTTAGGCACATACTTTCTGGTTGGCCAATTGTATTATCTTTTAATCTTTTTGATCTTTCTGTTGCTCCTTCCGCAAATATTGTAGGTTTTTCTTGAGGTTTCAACAATCTCTTGCAGTCTTCGCTTGGCGGTATTCCAAATTTTGCTCTTTGTTCTGGAGTTAGCCCTGAATAAAAGTCTGAACCTGCAAAGTAGTCTAGATAAACATTTCTTGATTCTATGCTCATTTTCGTCCCTCCAATGGTTTTGTTGCAAAAACACTAATATATAAATCTTTCTTTTTATTAACTTCAAAGTGGTAAAAATAGAAAGATTTATATTTCTATCAGTACTTGCGCCCATTATGGATGAATTGAAATCAATACTTGACTCTGCAAACATGGTTTGCAAATGCTGGAACATTAACAAGCCATTATCATCAAACATTTCAAATTTTAAGAATGGCGTAGAATATTTAAGATTTAAAATAAAAAAATTTATTGACTCTGCCACAGTTTCTGAGCGCATAACTTTTCATAGGGACACGTTCATTTTAAGACAGAAAACCGTTTTTTTGGTTCAACACTTGGACGAATTGTTGACTGAGATTCTTTTAAGGATTCCATTATTAGAAATTCACTCTCATCAAGGTTTTGTCGCCGCGGTTGACAATACTATTTATGATTTTGTAACAAAAATTTTGAATAATAAAAAACAAATATCCACATTTGTGGAGAAGCAAAAACCAAAAAGTGTTGAGACTACAATAAACAAATTTTTCCATTCAATAACAAGATTCTTTTTCCTTGATTACAAGGGATGGGAATTATAGCTGCGGCTATTTCTTTGATGTTGAGAATACTATATCACAGTTTGACATCTTTTTGTAAAATCCAAGATTTATTCTTGATTTTCTTGTTTCTAAAATGCTCAAGTACAACCCTTCCCAGAATAAGAACCATCCCGCAGGCTCTAAAAGTATTATTAAAAATTGTTGCCAGAATTCGCTTAGTTCAGAACTGTGAGCTATTATTGTTGCCAAAAGCATGACTAGAATTCCTGCAGAGCAAAAAATTATTCCTTGCCTTACTAAGGGTTTTATCTCGGTGTTTTTAAGTATGTAGTAATGAGTTTTAAAATGATTCTGAAGCCTTTTTCTTATTATTATTTCTTCCCTTAAATTTCTGGCGCGTTTAGGCGTGAAAAGATGCAGTGTTATTCTTTCCGGCTCATTGCTTAAAACAACTTTTTTTGCCTCCGCAATAAAGTCTCCCGATATTGAGCGTTGAGACGACGGTCTAGGGTCGAAATCAGAAAATATATCATCATAAGAGTTTAAGCGTATCAGTATTTCAGATTTCTTTTTTTTAACACTTCTAAATCTTAATATTGATAATGCTTCTCCAATAATGCTTCCAATGAGACCCCTTTTCATATGTATATATTGGAAGTGTTACTTTTTAAGCGTTTCGCCGGAACTGCCAGTTTTTAAAATACAGAAATTTTCCACCAGTCTTATGAGCGAAGCGAATGGACTGGTGGTGTAATGTCTCTATCTCGTGGAAAATTTCTTAGTCCAGAACCACTGAGCACCATAAGCATGCCACCGGTGTTGAGCTAGCGTTAGCGAGCGATCACCGGTGGTTCTTGACTGTCAGAAACTGCCATTGGCAATCTCCCTGCTTCAGCTCGGAGTAAGAAAGCGGTTTCTGATCATGATCAAGAATCACACGTTCCGATGGTTCTTGACATTTTGAGATACTCTTCTGCCCTTCTAAAATCTTCTACTATAATCCCTCTAAGAGCTCCGTTGTATAACATTGCCGCAGGATGATACATTGGTATTATTGAGTACTTTTTCCCATAAACTGTTCTTTCAACAGGAATTCCATGCAGGTGCGTTATCCCCCCGACATGCTTCATTTTTTCCGGGTCAAATCCTGCGAGAACGAATTTTGTTGCATAATTTCCTAGAGTAATTATTATTTTTGGCCCTATAATTCTTATTTGTTCAACCAAGTACGGCGTGTGCCTTATTATTTCTTCTTTTGTTGGAGCCCTATTTTCTGGAGGCCTGTACTTTAGAATGTTTGCTATATAAACATCTTTTAATTCCAAACCTATTATTTTTAGTAGTTCATCTAATTGTTTTCCCGCAGCCCCCACAAAAGGTTCTCCCTGCAAATCTTCGTTCCTTCCGGGAGCTTCGCCTATAAATAATATTTCTGCGTTTGGATTTCCTTTGCCAAAAACTATGTTTGTTGCCGCATCTTTTAGCGGGCAAACCATTTCAGCAATAATCTTTTTTTTAACGCTTGCCAACGCTTCATTTTTTTCTTTATCAATCATCTTAATCTCACCAATTCTATACTGTTTTCTTCAAGAACTTCAAATATAATTTTTCTGTCATCCTTTGTCCCTTGCCTACTCGTATCTATGACTGCCGTTGTTACTCCTATAGTTTTAATTATTGCTTGTGTCATAACACTTTTTTTTAAGTGTTGAAAAGCATGAGCTGGTATTATGTGGCCAAAAGCTATTCCATCATTCAATGTTCTTCTGGTAAACCTCTCGGGATAATGAGTGCTTCCTATGCCTATGGCTTGCTTCCAATCACTTGTTTTAGGATTTTTTATGAAGTCTTCAACAGCGCTAGCCACTGCAGTAATTCCTTTTTTATCACTCCACTCCTTTTCAGTACTTCCAAGCTCTACAAAGCACAGCGGTGCGTTAATATTGGTTGGACCGTGATGCGTTGCTTCGTAAGTTACTTCGAAGCCTTCAGGAGAGAATTTTTTTAGTCTTACAAGAATTTCTGCATTAATCAAAGGGCTTGTTTCCTGCAATGTTTCCGGAAGCCCCCCGATATCTGCCGTATGAAAATTTCCCGTCGGGTGAACTGTCAAGCTTGGAACTCCTTTGACGGATCTATGAGAGTAAACAACGATATAATAATCTGCTGGAGGCAGTGTTTTAACATCTAAAGCAGGCTCGGAAATCCACTCAACTTTTATCCCTCTGCTCTCTAATTCCTCACCGATATTCTTACTCGCAATGTTACCTTTGAACGCAATTATCATAACGCCAGCGGCAGGATTTGAACCTGCAATCCCAGAGGGACCCGTTTTCGAGACGAGCGCGTTAACCGAGTTCCGCCACGCTGGCAAAAAACAACTATAAATAACGCAGCATATATTAGAATTCTTCAAAATCACTATATAAATCTTCTTTCAATCATACTTAAACACTTTGCCCGTGAAAGGAAGTATTTGTATAGTTGTACTGCAAGGTATTTTGTAAGCCGCCCTCTTCAGCGCCGCTCTTCCTGCGTCCAAATGTTGTTTTTTTATTTGCAGAGTAAACAATGGTTGTCCTTCATCAACCTGCGCAGCTCTGCCTATAGGTTTTCCGAAGCTCCTAGCCATTCCAGTACTCATACGATCAGCCCCGGCTCCCGACGCTAAAGGGTTCTCTCTAAGAACATGATGAGGGTATATCCTAGTTACTAAATGGTACATTCCCTTGCCCAACTTTTTTTCTAAAGCTCTATTACTTGTCTGCCTTGCTGACTCTATAGAATTATCTCTCAATTGTATTCTTGTTTTTGAGCACAAGTGCAGCGTGTAATCATAACTCTTATTGCAATCACCCATTACGAATGTTACTATCTTGCTCACAGGCCTTGCTCTTACAAAGTTGTGCTTCTGAAATTTTGAAAACCTCGTGTAAGGCCTCTCGATTCTCCTGTAACAAACACCCTTTCTAAGCTTTGCCATGGTTGCTAGCAATCTACCTTCTTTTTAAATCTAACGATTAATTGCACGATTGTGTTATCCCGAAACTATTTCCCTACGGTGAGTTTCTTGAGTTTATGAAACTCACAAGAGGAAAGCTTTTGGAAACTTTAAGGCGTAAAAATTCGGGTGCTACAACGTACCAAGTGCGAAAAATTGCTGGGATTAGCATT
>JACQMS010000035.1 GCA_016203445.1 Candidatus Woesearchaeota archaeon | reverse complement strand
GTTATGGTGAGGGCGCTAATTAATTAATAGGAAAACCTCACTATATATGTTGGCAGTTGCAAAAATATGCAATTAAAAATTAATTGCCAACATTATAATTATGTCCGACATTATATCCCTCCGAATCATACGCATTTTCTCTTCTATCAATGTCAAAAATGAGTATTTCCATTTTTTCTTGAAAAACGCAGTATTGAATTCTATACTTGCCAACTCTTATGCGAAAAACCTTCTCTGTTTTACCAAGAACTTTTTTGACACCTTTTGGAAAAGGATCAATTTGTAATTCTTCTAGAGCACTCCATATTCTCTCACGTAGTTCTTTTTCCGATTTTCTAAGAAATTTCTCTGATTGAGGTCCAAAAAATATGTCAAACATCTATCAATCACCAAGCCCTTTTTTTAATGCTTGAAGTGATATAGTTCTTCCTTTTTTGTGTTCTTCCATAGCTTCTTCTAATTGTGCTTCATCTTTTGGTGTGAGAAACATATCAGCATTCACCATATGATGTTTTATAAATGTGACTTCTCTTCTTAGTTCAACAATTTCCTTGTACATCTTTTCCATTAATACTGCTTCTGTCATGTTGCTTTTATTAACTCGAAGATATATAAAACTATCGATACATTTTTAATATTGTATGCTCATGTACTGTTCATGTCTCTCGTCATATTTGATAGTGATGGAGTATTGCTTGATGTAGTAGAAGGAGGATTCAAATATCTCGCGCGAGCCATCGGGAAAAATAAAGAAGTAGACGAACTCCACGCAGAATACGAACGACGAAAACATCTTGGACCGTGGGGATTAGAACAATTGGCAGAACTCTTCAAAGGAGAAAAAGTGGAGCGAATAAGGATAATATCTTATGAGTTTTGCAAAGAACATCTTATGAAAGGAACAATAGAAACGATAACAGAAATAAGACGAAGAAAGCATACCATAGCAATACTCTCAAGCAATCCAATAATAATCCTCGAAGAAATACAAAAAATAATAGGAATAGTAGATTCTATTTCTGGAAACGAACTTGAAGTGGTTGGTGGAGTATATACTGGAAAACTTTTGAGAAAAGTAGATCGCTACATAAAAGCACAAGATGCATTAACACTCATCAAAAAATTAGGATTACCTAAAGAAAAAGTGTGGATCATCGGAGACAGCATCACGGACAAAGCAATGTCAGAATATGGAATGTTTATTGCCTTTAATCCTAAGAAAGAAATAGAAGGAATAACAACAAATGTTGTACGCACGAAGGATTTAATAGAAATTCTGAAGTATATAAATTAAAATGAAAACTATTAAAAATGTTCCCAGAAATCTTTTGTCATGCGCCCGTAGCTCAGCTTGGATAGAGCGGCAGGTTCCTAACCTGAAGATCCGGGGTTCAAATCCTCGCGGGCGCGTATGAATCATATAATTATTGATATTGAAACTGCGCCGCTGGATTTTGACAAATATGGCTCTCTTTCTGATGATGATAAATTGAAATTGTTGAATCCTATTGACTCTCGTATTGTTGCTATAGGGTTTCATCATGATGGTTTAAATAATATTTTTATTGATGTTGATGAAAAAGTTCTTTTACAAAATTTTTGGGAGAAATTTAATGATGCACGAACAAAATCTCCTGGTTGTATTATTGTTGGGTTTAACATTATTAGTTTTGATATTCCTTTCATAACTACTAGAAGTTTTGTTAATAATGTTCAGGTAACTCCTTTCAAGATTAAGCATGTTATTGATTTGAGAGAGAAAATTTCTGCTTATAGGTCTGGCAGGGTTCGTGGTTCTTTGAAGGATTTGGCGGGTTTTATTGGTATTTCTTCTGGTGAGAATGGTTCTATGGTTTTTGAGTGGTGGAAGAGTGGGGAATACGAAAAAATAAAATTATACCTCCAAAAAGATTTAGTTATGACTGAGGCTGTTTATCAGCGTGCCAAAGACTTAAGAATATTAGAAATAGAAAAATGGTAAGTGTTATGTACAAAAAATCACTGCTCAAGTATTTGAGCATAGTGGAACTGGCGTGACTAACACAAGTTTTGATCTTTTACTCTATAACAATTTATCAATCTTTGCCGCCAGTATAAAATCGCGTTCTGTCAAGCCATCGACCTTATGAGTCCATAGTGTGAGCTTTACATATCCCCATTTGAGAACAATATCTGGATGGTGTCCTTGTTGTTCCGCAAGTTTTCCTGTCTTATTGACGAATAAAAGTGCTTTCGCAAAATCATCAAATTTGTATTCTTTCTCGATGTGGTGTTCTCGTACTACTGTCCATTTTTTTACTTGTTTCAGTAGTGGTTTATACTGTTTTCTCGTGAGTGGTGGGATTCCTCCTTTGCAGGGCACACAGTCTTTTTTGGAAAGATTCATGTATTGTTCTTGATATTTTGAGTATTTTAAATTTTCTATTTTCTTCCAACTAAACTTTCGTACTCTCCGTGTTTTAGTGTTTCAACTTTGAATCCTGCTCTTATCGCGTTTTCTTTTACATTCCATGATCCTGTGTTTATTGTTATTATTCCTTTTTTTGTGAGAGAATCATAACACTTTTTTAAGAAATCTTCAGAATACAATTCTGGAGTTTTCAATTCGTTCCACCCGTCTAGTATTATTGCATCGAATTCTTTTAGTGTTTCTATCATTTTTGTTGCGTCACCTATTGTAACACTTATTTTTATTGAGTCATGTTTTTCTCCAGTTATGTATTTGTGTGATTCTATTTTTGGTTTTATTTTGAATCTTTGCTCGTAAACTTCTTTATTTTTTTCCAGTCCTGTTAATTCTAATAAACATTTTTTTTTGATGCATTCTTCTATTAGCGCCGCGGCAGTCCATCCTGCCCCAAATCCTATGACCAAAACTTGTACGTTTCCTTTAAGTAATGGTGTTAGTGGTTTTATGTGGACATTTATGCAGTGTTGCATTCCGTATCTTGGTGGGTGGAGGTACATTTCTTCGATTAATATTGTTTTATTTCCGTCATTGCACAGAATGTCAGTCGTCATCTTCCCACTTTCCAAGGCCTAATTGTCCTTTTCTTTTTCTTTCAGATATTTTTTCTACTGGGCTTTCTACTTGTTCTTTAACACTTTTTGCGAGCGCAGGCCCTATTAATTGTGTTATTGTTTCGTATGATGTTCTTTTGACAGCTCCTATATTTTTGATGCCATTTCTGTAAAGAATTCTTGCTCTTATTCTTCCTATTCCTTTTAATTCTAATAGTGGTAATAGTTCTTCTCTTGCCCCGTATTCTAATCTGGTTCTAAGTTTTTGTGTTTCTAACACTATTTTGTGTTTTCCTTGAACTCTTGCAAGTTCTCCTAGTGCGTATAATAGCCAGTCCAATGTTTGTATTCTTGTTCTTGTCTCTCCCGGTCTTGATTTATACTTTTCTAGTATTTCTTCTTCTGTTACTTCGCTTATCCAATCTATCAGCATCATTGTTGTTTTTACTGCTTTTAGGTGCTCTTCGTATTCCTCGTCAAACATTGTTGGTATTTCTGCTATTAATTCTTCTTCTATTCTTTCTGATTGTTCTGTTAATTCTTCATACTCTTTTATTGTTACTGTTAATAATGGTCTTGCTTCGGGGGTTGTGTTTGTTGCGTGCAATAATGCTATTGGTGTTATTTTCTCTTTTGTTTTTGTCAAGCAATTAATGAAGTGTACTGCCGTTAGTGGGTCTATGTACAATTGTGAGACTGTTCTTCCTAGCGGTGTTGCTTCTATGCTTTCTTTTGTTGTAGAAATAAATTTTTCTTTTTCTAATATTTCTAAAACTTTTTCTATTATTTTGTATAAGTGTTTTGTGTCTTTGTATTGGTGCGCCCAGAATGTTTTTGCGAAGAATTCTTTAATTTCGTCAGCATTTCTTACAACATGTGATGCTACCAGTGATAACGCGTAAGTTCTCAATACTGGCTCTACTGCCAATTTTGATAATATTTCTTCAGGTTTTCCTTTTATGAACTTTTCTATTAATATTTCTTTTTCTGTTTCTGTGTTAGCTATTATTATTGATTCGCCTTCTTTGTCATAACTTGGGCGTCCTGCTCTGCCCGAAATTTGCAAGTATTCTAGTACTGGTATGTACTCCATTCCGTTTCTACCGTATCTTTTCATATCTCTTATTATTGATCTGTATGCTGGCAAGTCTACTCCTGCCGCCAGTGTTGGCGTGCAAGAAATAACTTTTATCAATCCGTTCCTGAACGCGTCTTCTATTATTTCTCTTTGTTTTTTGTGGAGTCCCGAGTGGTGGAATGCTGTGCCTCCTTTTACGCATATTGATAATCTTTCACACTGTGTTGTTGGGTGTCCTAATACTACTAATATTTTTTTTGATAATTCTTCGAGCTCTGCCGATCGTATCCCTAAGAATTTTGCTGCTTCTTCCGCCTCTTTCTCTGCCGAACGTTTAGAGTTTACAAAAAGTAAGCATTGCTTTTCTTTTTTAACGGTATCTTGAAGCAGAGACTTAAGAGAATCACCAGAACCAATATTCAAGAAGTGTGAGTTAGTCATAAGTACTAGAGATAACGATTGATTAATAAGGATTGTGTGTAGATGTTCGTGGAAAGCTTAGATTGGAGGGCTAAACTTTCTATGATTCGAAAACTGTAAAGTTTTATAAGTAGCTATATCTTAGCTTATTAATCTGAGGTGGTTTTTTGTGAAATCTGTAAAATTATTGTTAATGTTTTTTGTTCTTTTCACCGTTTTACTTGTTGCGTGTTCTAATCAACAAACTCCTACAAATATTGTTTCCGCGCCTTCACAACAAGTAACTCCTTCTCCAGAAACTGCACAACAACCAGCGCCAACAACTTCAGAACAACCGGACACTTCCGCGGCTCAAGCAATACCTTTATCGTCAGAAAATATTGTGAATGTTGTAATTAGTGGGTTTGCATTCTCGCCGGCTGATATTGTTATTGCTGTTGGAGATAGTGTAGTTTGGAGTAATGGTGATTCCGCTCCTCACACTGTAGAAAGTTCTGATGGGACTAGTACGTTGCGGTCTGATGAATTATCAAAAGGAGATTCATTCAAACATACTTTTACAAAAGCCGGTACGTACAAGTACATCTGTGGTATTCATCCTTCAATGAAAGCAACCGTAACGGTGCAGTAGTATGAGAGATTTTTTTCATAGATTTCTTTTCGCGATTGCAGTAACTGCAGTAATGAATGCTCTTGATATGATATATCATCTTGCAACTGGGTGGGCTGTTCATTTGAATTATGTCGCCATAAAAATAACTGTTATTTTTCTTTCCGTATGGATGATAACTCAATTTATAGGTATTGGGAAACAAGAGGGTGTTGTTGCAAGCATATTTTCTCCTTTCATGTTTTATATTTATTATGTATTCGCGGGTGCTACACTCAACCGTGATGTGTTCAAGATTGATGAGCAGTTCTGGTTTTTCTTTTTGCACGCAGTATTGATGGGTATAGCATATTTTTCCGCATGGAACTTTTTATATTCAGGAAATAAGCGGATAAAAAATGTGTGTTTTGTGATCACCGCGGGCTTTATGTCTATTGCATTTCATGCGTTGTTCTTAATGGTTCGATGGAGGATTGCTGGTTTGGATGAGGAAACTGCTGCTTCAGTGTTTACTTTATCAGCATTATTAATTCCAATGATTGCTTATTTTGTTGGAATTATTACTGGGATACTCTCCGAAACATTTTTTAGAAGAAAAATATTTGGTGTAGGTGTAACATCTCTTCTTCCGGCTGGTATTATATTCATAGGCACTAATGAACTTGTAGCGTCATTTTTCGCGTTGCTCTTCGTTTTATTATCCTGTTACATAGTTTATACTTTCAAAAAAGGATTGGTCGTGGTTCATAATGAGTAAGAAAAGATGGATTATTCTGGGAATTGTAACTGGGGTTGTTGGGGCATTTTACGAATTCGTTTCCAGAAAAACAATAAAATCGCTGTCAGAATTTTTGCTCTTCGACGTAGACATTCTTGGTCACAGAGTGCGGCATAATGATCTTATATTGGTTGGCACAATACTTTTAATTATTAGTTTTGTTAGCTTTTATAAGGTTTACAGATTGATAACCAACAATTCTGCGCAAATCAGTAAATGATAGTGTAATACAATTACTGAGTTTTCTTTTCTCGTATTTTTCGGTTGTGCTGGAAACTATTTGATTTTTCTTCAGAAAAATATATAAAAAACGTATATGGTCTTTAACAATAATTCCTTTAAACAAATTCGTTCTTTCTGCGTTTATGCC
The DNA here is from genome assembly GCA_016203445.1 of Candidatus Woesearchaeota archaeon. Taxonomy (GTDB): domain Archaea; phylum Nanobdellota; class Nanobdellia; order Woesearchaeales; family ARS49; genus JACQMS01. The sequence continues at coordinate 11,167 of JACQMS010000035.1, read as the reverse complement.
TTGCGCTTATTGTAAAGGTAATCATAATAGTGAGTCTTGTTCTTGGTATGCTAGAGCTAGAATTTTTTTTAAGCATAGAGATATTAGCGCGAACTTTTCTGGAGGCTCTCCTGCGCCTTTTGTTGGCCATTTTGGCTATCCTTTTGTTAACGTTGGTTTTCTTGCTCCTCCAGGCGTTGTTGATTCTTCTAATTATGATAATCCTAGGGGGTGGTCTTCCGATGGTGTTAGTATTTCTGATATTGCCGAGTTGAGGGGTTCTCTTGTTAATTCTCATGTTCGTTCCAGTGTTAAAAATTTTGATAATCGCGTTGTTGAGTTTGCCCAGATTTCTGCTATGAGTTCTAAACCTGTTTTTTCTAGTGTTGAGCTTGAAAAGAAGCCTTTGTTCAGGGTTTTCTTTGATGAGAATCACTCTCCTATGGGCCCTTCTGGTGTTGTAAAAAAAGTTGTTCAGGAGGACAATCCTAAAATTCCTTTTATCGTAGAAAAATCTGTTGGCGATTTTGATCTCAAGGCTGTTGATGCTCTTTCAATACTTTATGATAGAGGTATTGATGAGAATAAAATTTCTCAACTGCTTAGTGTTGGAAATCTTGGTGTTGGAAAGAATAGAAAGATTGTTCCTACAAAATGGAGTATTACTGCTACTGATGATATTATTGGAAAGTCTATTCATAAGAATGTTATGTTGTTTTCAGAGATTTCATCGTACGAATTTTTTACTTCTTCGTATCATAGTAATTATTATTATATTCATCTATATCCTGGTTCTTGGGAGTTTGAACTTTTCGAGTATTCTTTATCTAATGGCGGTCTTGCTGTTGATCGCGAGGGGTTTCTTGGCCGTTCTTCTTATGCTGATAATTGTGTTGGTGGTTATTATGCTGTTAGGCTTGCAGTTTTGGAATATCTTAGTAGTGTTAAGCGTCAGGCTGGAGTTTTTGTTATTAGGATTATTACTGATGAATACACCATTCCTTTGGGTGTTTGGGTTACTAGGGAAGCTTCTAGAAAGGCGTTGTCTTCAAAACCTGTTATTTTTGATGCTAAAGAGATAATGAAATCTTTTGTTATTAATTCTATTCACTCAAAGCATTTTTGTTATGTAGAAAGGTTTTTTAAGCAGAGTAGCATTCATAATAAGAAAGAGAATCAAAAAAAGATTTGGGAGTACTAACAATGGTTTCTTACGAGGATGTATTGCATGACCTTCAGCACAGCATTGATACTTTGGGTGCTGTTGAGGTGCCTTCTAATAATGGTATTTATAATTATAAGTCTCAGCACTTGCAAATGGCTCGCAGGGATCTGGAAAAGTCTGTTCTCGCCATAGAACAGAGTATTTCCGAGATTAACAGGAATAATGATGAGCTTGACGAGAAAACTATGCAGTCTCTTGCATCTCTTAATGGCGCAATAATTCAGTTCAAGGCTGGTGGTGATATTAATACTGCTAGGATGGTTTTGTCAGCCGCGCGCTCTTTCCAGCCTCCGGGTTCTTCTTATAATATTTCTTTGCCTAGATTGTTGAAGGAGGAGATGGAGGACGATATTTTGGAGATGTCTAAGTGTTTTAAGCATGAGTGTTTTAAGGCGTCAATAATTCTTGCTGGTAAACTTTTGGAGACTGCTCTTCACAAGGTGTATTATGATAAGACTGGTACTGATTTGTTGCAGACAGCTCCGGGTATTAGTATTGGTAATCTTATTAAGAAGTTGTCAGAGTCTGGAATTGTTCTAGATCCTAGTGTTGCTAATCAGGCTCACTTGATAAATCAGGTTCGTGTTCAGAGTGTTCACGCTAGAAAAATTCCTTTTCAGCCTTCTAGAGAGCAGACTCACGCTACTATTCTTTTCACCATTGACACTTTGAGAAAGTTGTTTGAGAATGAGAAATGAATGCTGTGCGTGTATATTGGAGAATAGTCACAAAAAATGAACTGCGACAAATAAAGATGACTAATCAACTTCTTTCTCAAGAACCGCGTGAGCTAGTTCTCGCGTTTGATGCAACCAATATACTTGGAGGATTAGAACTGTCTCGTGATAGAATACGACTTCTCGGAAAACTTTCTGGTGATTGAATGGTATAAATAAAAATTATGTAGTCTTTTTGGTTACCATATGGTTTCAATATGATTTATATGATTCTTTTGACAACCATACACTTCACTTCTTGTGAAGTGCTATTATATCGGTGATAGTAAGTCTGTTGTTGTACATTGAGTCTGCCATTTGTTCTGCTTCGTCTCTAGTCATTGATAATTCTCTTTCTAATCTGCTTACTGCCGGTCCTCGAAAGTATTTCAAAGTATCCATTGATATGTACGTCCACATACTGTATATTGCTGCTGTTGCTAATATGCTTAATGGTATTAACGCGTTATCTTCAGGATTTTTTTGATGCATTGCAATTCCTGCGCCTCCAATAACACCCGATAGCATTGCGCGCAGAATCTCCATACTTCCGAGATGTTCGCTATGGACTGGTGTTCCGTCCTCTTCTCTAGGATCATTAAATATTCTTTCATAATTTTTTCTCGTATACCATATCATTCCAGGAATGAGCATTTGTATTTTGTGCTTTAATGGGACATTTGTTTTTGGCGGTTCCGGCATCTTCCTGTATTCAATTCCATCATCATAATATGTTTCATATTCTTCTTTACTCATATTTCCGCCTCATTCTTGAATCTTTGAATAGTTTTCAACAGGTGTTCTTGCTGTGTTTGCAATACTTCAGTAGTTTCTTGAAGAATGTTGCCTTTGCTTTTTTCTGTCGATGAAAGTTTTGCGTTGAATGATTTTCCTTTTTTCATTGATTTCCAATTTTCGAATAATTCTTTTGCTCTTCCGGGTATTTGTTCTTTTGTGCAGTTGAGCTCTTTTGCAAGATCGTTCTTTAATTCTTCATCTTCTTTCTCGACTTTTTCTGCGGCTTTGCCTGCAACGAATGTTATTCTTACAACTCCGTCTTTAACTTTTGTGGTTTTCAATATTTTAATCTTCCCAATTTCTTCAGTGTTGTCTAAGTGTGTTCCTCCGCATGCTTCTATGTCTGTATCTTCAATGCTTACTATTCTTATTGTTTTTCCCGGAACTGCTCCTCCTTGGTATATTTCCATTCCATACTTTTTTTCTGCGTTCTCTCTGGGCATGAATTCTTTGTGTACTTGTATTCTTTTTTTTATTATGTTGTTTGCTTCATCTTCTATTTTTTGCACTTCTTCGGGCGTTAAATTTTCGTAGTGTGTTATGTCTAAGTGTGCTTTGTCAACGTCTTTTTTTGCTGATGCTTGGTTTACGTGCTCTCCTAGAACTGTCGACGCGGCCGCGTTGATTATGTGGGTTGCCGTGTGGTGTTGTGCCAATTGAAATCTTCTTTCCCAATTTATTATTCCGTGAACAATTTCTCCTTTTTTGAATGTTGGCTCTTTTTCTAGTTCGTGGACTATTATTTTTCCTTGCTTGAAAACGTCCACTATTTTTATTCCTCCAAGTACTCCTGTGTCGTGGATTTGTCCTCCGCTTGTTGGATAAAAAATGGTTTTGTCCAATACTGCGAATTTGTCTTGCAAAAATATTATTTTTGCATCGAAATCTTTCTTTTTCCAGTCTGCGTAATACATTGCTTCTGTTTCTGGAATATCTCCTAACTTTATTCTGTCTTGTTGTGTTTGTGTTTCTTGCTCGTGGTGTTCGTGCCTTTCTGAGAGCATTGAATAAAATTTTTCTGGTACTGTAAAACTTTTTCCCTGTTCTTCTGATGCGGATTTTAATAATTCCGGGCTTATTCCTTGTGATTCGTACAATTCTAGCATCTCTTCTGCCCGCAATTGTTTTCCTGCCATTCTTTGAACTGTTGCTTTTACTCTTGTTGTTGATTCTTCAAATTTTCTTTTTTCTACTTCTAATATTTTTTGTACGTTTTCTATTTTTTCTAATAGTTCAGGGTATTGTTTTTTTAGTTCTTTGGCATTCCATTCTGCAACGTCCAATATGTCTATGTTCCACCCGTGCTGTTTTATTGTTGCAAGAGCTCTTCTTAGTATTACTCTTAAATTGTACATTCCTCCGACATTGCTCGGTAGTGCCCCGTCAGCTAGTGCTACCAGCAGTGTTCTCGTGTGTTCTGCTATGCTGTACACTCCTGCATTTTTTTGTATTTCAGGCTTTAATACTTCTATTGGTATTCCCGTTTTTTCTGCAACTTGTCTCCATTGCTCGTTCATGTCCTCAAAATCTCCTGAGTTTAGAAGTCCTGCTTGTGGTGAGAACTTTGTCAATAATTCTTTGTCGTAATTCACTCCTGTTGCAGTTCTTAACTTTTTTATCGTTGTAGGAAATGTTGTTTCAAAACTGTTGGGCAGTCCTTGAGAGAACCATGATGCTCTTTCTTGTCCTTGGCCCATGTCCAAAACTTTTATTTTTAGTTCTCTTGGGCCTTTGTCTGTTTGTTCGTACTGCATGTATACTTGGTTGGAAATTTCTAGTCCTCCTGTGAAGAATTCTATTGATGGCCCGAAATTTCCTCCTCCTTCCCATGCATCTTCATGAATTGTTAAATATTCAGTTTTTAGTCCCATTCCTTTTTGCAGCCATTCTAAGTGGTCCAGGCAGTACTTGTTCACGTCGTATTTTTGTGGTTGTACGAATGCGTGTTCCCCCATCATTACGAATCCCGTGAAATGTGCTCCTGTTATTCCTACATTGTCGAGATCCGGGAACCTTATCGAGAATTGCGGGATTGTTAACGGGTTTGCTGGTGGCGCGACTTCTCCTGATACCACGTATGGTTGGAATGCCGCTATACTAGCCATTACGAAATCTGTTGTTGGATTCCATCTTGCTACTACCGGGTACCTTTTTACTGGTGTGTACCCTAAATTTTCGTGGACTCTGGAAAATTCTTCCCATACTTGTGTGTACGACAAATTCTTTTTTGATTTTTCTCCTATGAATGAGAATCCTCCGACGCATTTTGTGTCGCCGCACATTTTTCTGTCAGGGTTTGTCGTCCAGTAATGTCTTGAACAGTTGGTGCACTGTCTTCTTATGAACCCTTTGGCTCTAAGAGTTGTTGTTGGATAATATTTTTCTGGTTCTTTTGTACACTTTTGTAAAAACCTTTTTTTGAATTCTGATTCTGTCATTACGTCGTGGAGTAACCGTTGCGTGTTTAAAAATTATGATGGTTTAGTGGGCAACACAAACATGTTATATAGATAAAATAATTTTCGTTGCAAAAAAATCTTAAAAAAATAAAAAACAGGGAGGTTTTTCCCTGTGTTCTTAATCTTCGCTCTTCATTCTGCTGAATCCTAGAATGAGTGCCACGATTAATACTATTACGACTAGCACTAGTAGCGCGCTTTCAAAGAATGATTTTGTTGATCCTTTTGCACTTGTCGCTCCTGCGCAGTCTCCTCCTAACACTTCAACGTCGTATGAAGAGCTTGTGGACTCTTTCTGGTCGTTGAATTGCGTGGTGACTTCCAGAGCGTACTTTCCTGCTGTCGCACATGCATCTACTGGTAGGAATAACTCTTCAGTTGTTTTTTCCTCTCCTGATGCTAGTGACAAGTACGTCGCTTGCTTTGTTCCTAGAGCTTCAACGCTTGCTTGGACTCTTACATCTTCGTCATTTGAACCCTTGTTTGCTAGTCTTGCTTTTACGACTAGTGCTTCTCCAGCTCTTACCTGTTTTGCAGGTGTTACTATGAGCTCTTTAGCTTTTACCAAGTGTTCTGGAACGCTTACATCTATTGTGTATGTCAACCTGAATGGTTGCGCGTTTCTTGAATCAAAGGATACTGTTAGTGTGTACCTTCCCGCATCCAATGTTTCTGGAAGCTTTAAGTTTAACACTTCTGTTTGTGTTATTCCTTCTCTCAAGCTTACAACTTTTAGTGCGTTAAGACCTGTTTCTGTGTCTGAGTGTTCATATCCTGCCATGGATGCGCTTAACTCTGCACTCTTGAAGTTTTGTAATCCCTCAAGTGTTAATTCTAGTCTTAAATCGCTTCCTCTAGTGAAGCTGTGTAATTGAGCATCTGACAAGTCTAAACCGTTTATTCTCGCCTTGCTCACTTTGACTACTTCGCTCATGTCTAATGCGCTTACAGCTGTCAGGCTGATGAGCGCGGTTAACAAGAGCACTATTCCATTTTTTATGTTCATTTGTCAATCCCCCCTGTATGAAAGGAAACCCTTTGTTATCACCGTGAAAGAACACCCCTATAAAAAGGTTTCGGTTAAGTCAGTATTTTAGAGTAGTGACTTATTGTCGTTTTTCATTTCGCAGTTATCGGCGGGAAGTATATTGCTTCTGCTCGTATTCGTGTTTGTATGTGGTGTGCTATGAATTCTATTCTTCGCTCCATTTCAGGGCTTATTTTAGGTGTTGTTGTTATTGCTGGATCAATATTTTTCAGTTTGTGAATAACTCCTGCTCTTAATATCTCTATGTCTAATGGATCTCCGCTCGTATCTTTGTCGTATCTTAATATGTGTACTCTTGCTCCTGGTTCTGCGTAGTACTCATCACCTATTATGTCATCTATTGCGTTGCCTATGCATAATAATTCCATTATTTCTTCGCTGTTCAAGCTTCTATCTTCGTTTTTTCTTAATAATTCTCTTGCACACCTGTATGCTCTTTTATTTCCTTCAATAAATCTTTTATCATCTTTTACGGGCAGTGGATGATTGTTTAGTATTTGTAATGCCATTGCTCTCCATTCTAAGTCTTTGTACTCTGGTCTTTGTTGTTTGTTTTTCCGGTAAACTGATGGAAAAGCATATTAAAAATGGAATCCTAGAAACAATCGCTGGCGCGGCGAGAGAGATTGTCCAGGAAAAAGGGCAACCCCCGATCATCTTGGCTCTCCTCGAAACCGTGCCCGCACTACTTCTATATAAATATGTATGAAATTTGCAAAGTTTATAAGATCGTGACATATGTCATGGTCCAACACACGAAATTTGCAAAGAAACCTTTAAAAAGAAGTAAATCTTACTTACTAAATGGGGGTAGTGTCAGCAATGAATCAATTTATTAAACAGTTGGAATCTACAAATAAGCGTTCTGGTGGAGAAATTGTTGGGCGGGTTATAATAGATATACTCGCGAAAAGAATTCTTTTTATTCCAGAAAATGAAAATCATGTAAAATTTCTTGCAAAATTTTTAGGAAAGAAAAAACTTATTGAAGTTTTGGATATTTCACGTTATGTTGGATCAGCTCTGCGAGTGGAAAATGGAGTTGTGGCAGAAATTCTTGTTGGGATCAGCGGTCTTGAAACATGGTATAAAGAAGAACGTGGACAATCATTGCACACAAAACAGCAAGTTATTGAAGGCAAAAACATTCTTTTTGACATTCTTTTAAGAGAAAATGTTCCCTTAATTGAACGTTTAAAGATAGAGGTGGCATTTGTATGATCGACACAATTGTATTCTCAGAATCTGAATCTATTACAGAAGAAATGAGTGATCTTTTAAGCATTCAGGATATAAGCGTGCTTGCGTGCAAAGTTGTTGCACTTGCAATAAAACTTGAAACACAGGAAATGCCTGCAGAAAAATTTTATCAAACTATCGGGGGGGTTATCATGAATCTTTCAAAAATTAGAAAAGGGTTTTATGATGCACTTAAAGTTGAGATACAAAATTCGAAACAAACGCTTGACGAAATGTCTGAACTTCGGAGGACAAGATGCATTCTCTACAATCAAGTATAGCTGAAATTTCTCTCGACATAAAACCGGTTCTTGTTACTAATTTGGATGGGCTGATTTTTGAACAGTTTGGCAACCGAAAACAATTTGGGAGGATTGATTTTGTGGTTCAAGTTACTGATGGAAAAATATATGTAATACCAAAAAATATAGAACATGCAGATTGTATGATTCATATACTTGGCCATGGGGAAAAAACAATACCTTTCCAGTACAGATATGAAAATACTGCTCCACCAACGATAACAAGAATTATTACTGGTGCAAGTAGTTATGAGGCGAGAACAGGTATACGTCATACTCCGCAAGATCTTATGATTGCACACAACTGCGCGCTTCTTTTCGCGATTCAGGAAGCAGATAAATGTAATGTGCAATTAAACAATCCGTATCTAGAACTTCATAGAACATACCAAAAAAAGTGACAAAAATTTTATTACGCAAACATTTATATACTTTTCAAACATTTATCCCTTTATGGGGGCAGAATTATTGCGGGAAAGAGAAGATTCCGCGTTAATACTTGAGTGGTACCGCTCGGGAAAAAACATATTTGGATATGGACAACGACCCGAAGTTTTTACAGAACAACAACTTATAGAACGGTATGCACAAATAACTCAAAGTGTTCAAGGAATACAAAATCTTCCAAGATTACAACAATTACGTGTCATAGCACACACGTTTCGAGATATCTCAGTTCTTGAATTTGAAGTTGCTTTTCAATCGCTTGTAACAAGATTTCCTTCTGAAGTACTTCATGGAATGACGGTATACGAAATGCAACAATTATTTCATCGATACTCTCTGAAACACGCAGAAACTATACCCGTCAGAAATGCACGCAGACAGTCCCTAAAAGAATGCGAAAAAAACAAAATTATAAAAATTGCATGGTTTGGAACTGTATAAAAAAATCTTTTTTTATCAGGTATTAAAACCCTTTCTTCTCCCATCCTTCAAGAAGAGAAACCAATTGCAAACGTTCTTTTTTCAATCTTTCAATAGTATTACCTTTTTGTTTCCACGCAGACTTACTGTCAGCAATTCCAGAAATAGCATCAATGCGATCAATCAATTCACTCCTTAAAGACTGTATGTGTACTCGAATTCTTTCACGAAAAATATCTGATAGTACTCTTCTAGATTTACTAAATTCTGAAAGAATATCTTCCTCTTCTTTTCTCAAATCATTAATAGACATCATGCATGGTAGCTGAGGAATGCAGTTATTAAAAAACTTTCTTTTTTCATTACGCAAACGCTTAAAAGCTTCTATTCTCTTCGTTCTTTATGATTCGTCAGCCTATTGTTGCGGTTCTTGGTCATGTTGATCATGGTAAGACTTCTTTGCTTGATAATATTAGGGGTAGTGCTGTTGCTTCTAGGGAGGCTGGTGGTATTACTCAGGCTATTGGTGCTAGTATTATTCCTATTGATACTTTGAGGAATATGTGTGGTTCTATGCTTGCTTCTTTGAAGATTAATATTACTATTCCTGGACTTTTATTTATTGATACTCCTGGTCATGCCGCTTTTTCTAGTTTGAGGAAGCGTGGTGGCAGTATTGCTGATATTGCTGTTCTTGTTATTGATATTAATGAGGGTATTATGCCTCAGACTATGGAAAGTATTAGTATTTTGAAATCTTCTAAGACTCCTTTTGTTATTGCTGCTAACAAGGTTGACATGGTTAAGAATTGGTCTTCTAAATCTGGCGCTTCTTTAATTAAATCTTTAGGTTCTCAAAATCTCGATGCTGTTCAGGATTTGGATAAGAAGTTGTACACTATTGTTGGTGATTTGTACAATCTTGGCTTTACTAGTGAGCGTTTTGATAGAGTTGATGATTATACTAAACAGGTTGCTATAGTTCCTTTGTCTGCCAAAACTGGTGAGGGCGTTTCCGAGCTTTTGCTTGTTCTTGTTGGTCTCGCCCAGAAATATTTGGAGTCTTCTTTGAATACTTCTTTTGATAGTGTTGGCAGGGCTACTATTCTCGAGGTTAAGCAGTTGGAGGGTGTTGGTACTGTTGTTGATGCAATATTGTATGATGGTTCTTTGAGTGTTAAGGATTCTGTTATTGTTGGTTCTGTTAATGGTCCTTTGATTTCTAGGATTAAATCTCTTTTGCAGTCTTCTCACAGTGTTGATATTCGTGATAGGAAGACAAAGTTTTCATCTGTGAAAAGTGTTGTTGCCGCCACTGGTGTTAGAATTAAGTTGTTGGATGATTCTGGAGTTATTGCTGGAATGCCTTTGATAGTTGCTAATGATAATGTTGCTGATAGAAAAAAATGGGTTTCCGAGCAGATTACTACTGAGAATATTCCTACTTTCGAGAGCGGTGTTGTTATTAAGGCCGATACTATCGGCAGTTTGGAAGCTTTGAACTTTTTGCTTTTGGAAAATAATATCCCTGTTAGTTCTGCCCGTATTGGCCCTATTTCTAAGAGGGATATCGCTGATGCCGAAGCGCAGAAATCTCGTAATGAGGAGTTTGGGTGTATTATCTCTTTTAACCTTCCTATTTTTTCAGAGCGTACTTCTGCTAATATTATTCAAAAAAATATTATTTATTCTATTATTGACGACTATAAATCTTGGGTTGATGGTTTGAGGCGCAGCCGCCAGAGTGTTTCTTCGAGGGTTTTGCCTAAGCCTGCGGTTATAAAAATTTTGAAGGGTTTTGTTTTCAGGCAGTCTAATCCTGCTGTTGTTGGTGTTGAAGTTGTTGATGGTGTTTTGGAGACTAATACTTTTCTTATGAATGGTTCTGGAAAAAAAATTTCTCAGGTTAAGGGTATTCAGGAGGATAAGGAAAAGTTGAATTCTTTGTCTCAGGGTAATCGCGCCGCCGTTTCTTTGTCTGATGTTGTTATTGGCAGGACTGTTCGTGAGGGCGAAACTTTGTTTACCGTTATTTCTGAGGATGAATTTAAGTCTTTTAAGGATAATAAGGATTTGTTGTCTGATTCTGAGAAGAAAGCATTAAAAACTATTGCTGTTATCATGAGGGAGAACAACCCTGTTTGGGGTGTTTAAATTATATTCTTCTGTTTCGTTCGTAATATTTTTTGTTTTCTTAATGCAAAAAAACGGCGCCAAAACTCAATAATTTAGTTTGGAGATGCGGCGCCGTTTTTTGCATGTCGGAAACTGCTCTTTTTTTGACATTTAAATTTGAAGAGCAGTTTCTGAGCATGATCAAGAACCGCAGTTCTTGACATCCTAAAAATGTCGGAAACTTTCCATCGGTTTGTAACTGGTAGCGGAAGCAAATCATGCAGTAAATGTGGAAATGTCAGAAACTTTCCATAGACTGGTGACTGAAGCAAATCATGCAGTGAGTATGGAAAGTTTCTGAGCATGCTCAAGAACCACTGTGATCTATTGTGTTTAACAACATAGTATTGGTCTTTGAC
>JACQMS010000004.1 GCA_016203445.1 Candidatus Woesearchaeota archaeon | reverse complement strand
TCTGCAAACACGCCATCGCGCAATGCGAAGAAACCATTTTTACAAACAAAAAATATGAACTACCAAAAGAAATAAAACCATAATAATAGAATCCCCGCTCCCGGATTTGAACCGGGAGCCTTTCGGGAACGGCTGACATCATTTCATCCAACAAACCAGCGTTTGCAGTCTTTGAAGCATCTACAGCCGAACGCTCTGCCGTTGAGCTAAGCGGGGAAATATTGTGTTTTGTAGGTAACGTGGCAGGTTTATAAAATTACGGTTTTTTGCAATTATTTCAAAATTGGGTTTGATGCCCTGCGGTTTGCAGTGTGGATAGCGAACTTTCAGGCGTTTTCTTTATTTTTTTTTAAACTTTGAAGTACAATTAGATGACACCTTTCTTTTCAATCACTTTTTTTAATTCGTGTTTTTGTATTTGAAGTTCAAGAATTTTTATTTCTAACTCCTTTCCTTTCACTTTTTGTTCATCTTGATAGTTCTTTTGCATTTCATAAAAACCAAAAAGAAAAAGAGGTGCACCAGCAAAAACTCCTATAAGTAGAGTTAGGTACAAAACCTCCGGAGTTGGAACTCCTTGAGCGAAAATATATGTTGCACCAGAGAAAAAAAATATTCCGAGAATGACGGAAAAGAAATCAAGCTGAACATATTTTGGTATCTCCATTTTTCTACTCCGAAGATAAAGCTCTAAAAAATGTTAGCAGAACGCTTAATGCTATAAGAAACATTCCCGGAAGTAAAAGAGAGGGAACTGCATAAAACGCACGACTCATTATAAGAAGAACGAAACCAATAATGAACAGAATACTCATCAAAACTAAAAAATTTCTCTCTGATTTTCTCATATAAACCTCTTACTTGAATACTTTTCCTTTGTGGCTGCTTAGTGCTAGGTGTGCTGTGTTGCTTGCTGTTGACCTTTTGTGTCCGAATGGCGTGTCGAATTTTGCTATCGCTACTGGCAGTGTTAAACTTCCTAGTATGGAAAGTTTGCTTCTAATTTTGTATGTTATTACTCTTTCTTCGTACCCGTCTAGATCGTCTACTGCCCATTTTAGTAGTGTTCCTGTTCCGTGTTTCATTATGCTTATTGGGTGTAGGCTTCCTGCTTCAAAATCTTTTGTGACATCCACCATGTGTGGCATGCTGTCCAGTATGTTTACATTTTTTAGTGGTTTTGGATTTCTGTTTTTTATTTCTAGTAATACTTTGAATTCTGATATTCCTCCTTCTCTAGTGCTTACCACGAATGCTGATTTTGTTATTGTTATAGGGCTTCTAAACTTGTAATATGCTATTATTCCTAGCATTATTAGTATTAGTAGGAATACTGGTGTTCTGTAATTTGTTATGAGCACTATTTCTTTTTTTTCTCCAACTTCTAGTGATACATCCCATGCGAACACTTTTTCTTCGTTGATTGTTCTTCTTTCATATTTTGGCACTCCTTTGGAGAATATTGATTTTAGTAGTCCTCCAGGTATTGTGTATGTTGCAACTCTTGCCACGTTTCCGTTGTTTGTAACTTTTATTCTTGTTATTCTTTCCAGGAATGCTTTTTCTTTTAATGGTTCGAACGATAAATCTCCGTGAGGTATTATTGCTACTTCTAATGGTAGCGCGTCAAATTGTTGAGGGTTTACTGGGTCTGGTACGAATACCGTTACTCGCAGAACGTCGTCTTGTGGTGGTGTTAACGGATCTATAGTAATTTTTAGTGACACTGATTTTTTTTCTAGTCCTTTAAGCGCTGTTGAGTAGTCTTGATTGAATATTTTGCTTCTTAATTTTATATCTACTTGTGACAGGTCTTTCTTGTTTAGGTTGTCTAATGTTACTCTTATTATTACTTCTTTTGTTGGGTCTATGCTTTCTGTAGAGTCAATGCGAACTCCTAGTGATGGTGAGTATAATCCTCCAGGGGTGTTTCCTGATAATACTCCTACTTGAGGGTTTAGCGTTGTTGAATCTAGGCCTCCTGATGATTTTACTGTTATGGGTACTACGTAGTATGATCCGGGGTATGCGTATATTGGTCGTAGGAGGACTGTTGTAGTTACTGTTTCTCCTGTTGGTACTGTTAGTGTTCTGTCTGTTGACGGGTTTGTGCTTAGGTCCCATGATACGTCTGATGTAAATAATTCTAGTATTTGTGTTTGTGGTGAATTGTGTGATACGTTTAGTGTGAAGCTTGCTGTTCCGTCGCGTGATATTACTTTTGTGCTTGCATCTAATGATGTTTTTATTGTGAATGCTGTTGCTGATGTTGATAGAATTATTAGGAGCAACGACAACAACCACAGTTTTTTGAATGGCACCATTTTTTTCAACTGTAGGACGCTGGCATGTTTATAAATCTTTTGGAGTGGTTTTTCTTCTAGTGAATCTTTCATATTTCATTAACTTTGCTTGAATGCCCTTCTTTTACAACTCTTAAAACTTTTTCTACGAATCCTTCTATTTTTTGTTCATGACTTACTATGCATATTTGTACGAAATTCATATTGTTTAGTACGTCTCTTAGAGAGTCTAATTGTTCTTCTGAGAACCCGTCGGTTGGTTCGTCTAATATTAGTAGTCCTCCTGTTCTTAGTGATCCTACTACTTCTCCTACTACTTTGTTGAGTGCTATCCTATATGCTAGTGCGCATGCAGTTCTTTCTCCTCCCGATAGTGATTCGTAGGATGTTTCGTAGCCGTTTTGTATTATTACTGGTGAGAATGAGTCGTCAAGTCTTACTGATAGTGTTCCATCACTTACTAGTGTTGTGAACGTGCTCGTGAATATTTCGTTAAGTGAGTGGTAAACTTTTGATAGCACTTGTTTTTCTATGCTTGATACCTTTTTTATGAAGTGTTCTGACAGCCATGATGCGAGTGTCGAAATTTTTTCCAGTTTTTTTGATGCTTGCTCCATTATTGTAACTTCTTTCTTTAGCAGTGTTATTGTTTCTCTTGAAATTTCTGCTTCTCTTCTAAGGCTTGTCGCAGAAGCCAGTATTTCTCTTTCTGCGCGCATGTATTCATCGAATGTTTTCTTTTCTTTGTCAAAATCGCCAATAATTCCTTTGTTTTCATCAATAATTTTTGTTAAATTATTTATTTTTGTTTCTGATACTAACAAATTTTTCATTATTATTTCTTTTTCGGTGATAATTCTTGTTCGCTCTTCATTTTTTAATAGCAGCAATCTCGTGTTTGATATTTCTATTCTTGTATTTTCTATTGTTTTTCTTTCTGATGCCAATAACTCTTTTGTTTTTTCTTCCTCAATCGTTATTCTTTCCAGTTCTTCTTTTATTTTTGTTGTTTTTATTTCTTGTTCTGTTTTATATGATTGTTTGTGTTCGTGGTCCACTTTTTGCATGCATACTGGGCACACTTCCAGCGAGTTTATTCTTGCTGACAATTCATTTATTGACTCTGTTTTTGTCTGCATTGATGCTTTATTTTTTGACATTTCTATTATTGAATAATTTATTTTTTCTATTTTTTTTGCTTCTTCCGATTCTTGTTTTTTTAATAGTTCTAATTTTTCTTTGATTTTTTCAGGAATTGTTCCTATTTCTGTTATTCTTTTATTGCATCTTTCTAGCGATGCTTTTTGTATTGTGGTGTTTGACTTTTCTGATTCTTGAATTCTTGTAGCATCTCTCAGCTCTTCTACTTTTTTCGTCAGTGTTTCCAGAATTTTTCTTGATTCATCTGAAAGTTTTATTGCTTCTCTAAGAGATATTTCTGTTGTTGATATTTTTGATGCTAGAACTTCGAATCCCGATTCTTTTTCTTTTAATAGTTTTTTCTTTTCTTCTAAACCTTTTATCGTTCCTTCTAAAAATTTACATCTTTCTCTTAATATTCTTGAATATGTTTTTGCGTTTTCTTGGACTATTTTGTATTTATCTATTAGGAATATTCTTCTTAGAACTTCTAGTCTTTCTTCTGGGCTGTCTAGTAATATTTTTCTCATTTCTTCTTGGGGTGTGTAAACCGTGTACCTGTACAGCGAGTTTTTGCCTTTAGTTGCTAGCGATTGCGGGTATCCTATTATTGTTAAAATTCTTGCTTTTAGTTCTGATGCTGACAGGTCTTCTTGTAATCCTTCAGATATTATGAATCCTGTGTCTTGAGATATTCCTTGGCTTGACCTTTTCAGAAATCTTCCTATTCTGTAACTTTTGTTGTTTATTTCGAATTCTAGTGATACGAACCCTCTGTCGCACCCGTGCCGTAGTAGTGAGTTTCCTGCTATTTCTCCTCTTAATAGCCCGAATAGCGCGAATTCTATTGCCAGCAGTATTGTTGATTTTCCTGATCCTATATCTCCTGAGAGCATGAATGCTCCTTTTGGGAATATTATTTTTTCTTCGGAGTATGATCTTATGTTGTTTAGCTCTATTTTTTTTAGTATCATGCCCTTCTACCTTTTGCACGTATTTTTCTGGAAAAGTTCTTAAAGACTTGTGCTTTTGAGGATATAATTGCGCATTTAAAAAGAGGTTTTACATGTCCTTTGCCGGTAAGAGGTCTCAAATAACCGTTATGCTTATTCTTGGAATATTAATACTTGGTGGTGTTTCCGCGTCCATATATCTTTACGTTCAGGCTAGGAGTCCTTTAATTGTTGAGAGTTCTGATGATGTGTTGTCTATAGAGGGAGGTATTTCTTCTTGTCTGGAAGAAGAGACTGTTCTTGGGTCTTATCTTGTTGCGTCTCAGGGAGGCGTTTTCGAGTCTGATAGTAATACTCTTTTAACTCCTTTTAATGATGTTAGATTGGCTGTTCGTGATGGTGTGAATGTTAGTGTTGAGAATAGTGCTGTAGAATTGGCTATAGAGGCATTTTTGAATTCTACTCTTCGAGATTGTATCGATAAAATTCTTATCGCTCATGGTGAGAGCCCCAGAGTTGTTGTTATGAGTGTTAAAGTTTCTATTTTGGAAAATTTTGTTCAGTCTGAGCTGGAATTTCCCATAATTTTTTCTCAGCCCGATGGTAGGGAGACTGTTCTTGGCAAACAGGTTGTGGTCGTTCCTTTGAGACTTTCCAAAATTTTGGAGGTTTATAATAAGGTTGTAGATTTTTCTATTGCGCACCCTGAAAATATTAATTTTGATGAAGTATCTAATCTTGGTATGGTTTTGGAAATAATTCCTTACGCTGACTCATTCATTATATATACTATAACTGATGAGGATACTGATTCTTCGCTTGGTGGTTTGTTGAGGTGGAATTTTGCTGTTGAGTTAGAAAATGCGCAAATTCCTAAAATAAATTTTGTTCCTGGTTATACGGTGGTTATTGGTGATACTCTTATCCATGATGTTGATATCGCTGAGGGGTGGAGTTCTGATTTGAAGTATTCTCTTACGACAAATCCTAATACTGACGCATTTATTAACGAGAGGACTGGCGTTATTAATTATACTGCTAAACAAGCAGGTAGTTATAATTTTAAAGTTTGCGCCAAGACTGTTGTTGGTGATGATTGTAAAACTTTTGGGGTGAAAGTCGTTGCGAAGTTGTCATAAAACTTTTTGGAATATCATAATTGTATTTTTGATATCATTAGTATTCTTTCAATTAGTCTCTGCGCAAAATCATGATTCTCAGAAATCTCCTGAAGAAAATTCTAGGGATGTTTTCAAAACTGGCAGTCCTACTGTTGATGATGTTAGGACTCTTTTGGCTACTGGCAGTCCTGCTGATAGAAGTATTGTTGGTGAATGGCTTTCTTCAAATTCTGCTACTGCTGGTGATGTTATGATTAAAGAGTTTGTTAAAAGTTCTAATAGTATTGAATCTCAATTTATTGTTGTTTATGATAAATATTTTTCTAAGGCTTCTAATGTTAATGATAATGTTGCTCTGGCCAGAAAGTATTATTCTATTAATGGTAAGCTTGCGTCCCGTGAAAACTCTAAAGGTGCGGAAGCTTTTCTTCAATCAGTTTCTGGAACTAGTGCTTCTTTTGTTATTAGTGGTGTTTACGCGAAATTTGAGGATGGCACTCCTCCTAGATTGATTACTGGTTCTGGTAGTGACACTTTTCTCTCGCTTGATGACTTGAGAAGTATTCCTTTGCTTTCTGGCGTTGAAGTTAGTTCTTATTCTATAAAAATAAAAATGCTTGAGGGTAAGAGTTTGGATTTTGCTGGTGTTAATATTAATGATTTGCATCATGATAGTTCCAGCACTTTTCTAGATTTTGGTTCTGGTCCTTTTGAGATCACTAATATTCCTGCTAATGGTAGAATTTCTATAGGTTCCAGAGAGGATGGTACTCGTATTGATATTGATAGAGGCGCGTCCGTAAATTTCCGTGGTGCACAAATTCTTACTTCTAGCAGTGAGAGTGGCCATTTTACTGTAAAAAGTTCTGGTGTTGATTTTAATAGTTTGTTAGTTTCTGGTAATGGTTTTGATTTGAGGGGTTCTCGTAATGGCGAGTTGCGTGGTGGTGCGGCTTTAATAAATATTAATTCTGCTGGAGAAATTACTGGTGCGGAACTTCGTCCGATAACATCTGGTCAAACGATTTTAACAGTTGATGATCCTAGAGCTTCTTCTGATGATAGGGCTTTAGAAAATGTTCTTGTGGAAACTTCTGGCGAACCTCTGAATGTTCACTTTCAGAAATCTTCTTTTTCTCCTTCTGTCGGTAATTCTGTGTTTATTGGTAGTAGTGGTTTGGGTGCCAAGGGCAAGGGGCAATTATCTCAGGGAACTTTTTCTTATCGTTCTAATGATGTTTTCGGAAGTGTTGTAAGAGATATTGATGGTGCTTTTAGCGGTGGCGGCGCGGTTACTGTTCTAGATTCTGGTGTAGAGTTGGTAACAACTTCTGGTGAGGGTGTTACTTCTGAAAATATTAAATTTTCTTCGAAAGTTGATACAACCATTTCTGATGATGTTAATATTAATGTTGCTAGAACTTTGAGTGTTGACAGCCCTGACGATTTTAATGCTAATGTTAGGAGGAGTGCAACTCTTGCTTTTGATCCTATAGGTTTTATTTCTGAGGATGGCGTTGAAGGTTTATCGTCTAGTACTGCTTTGAGGGGTAATTTTATTGATGTTTCTTTTGGTAGGAGTGCTGGTGTTTTGCGGGGTCCTTCTGTAGAAACTTCTGACTTGTTGAGAAGCGCTGGCGGTGTTGATCATGTTACTTTGCACTTGGGTGATTCTTTATTATTGCAAACAGGTGCTGCTGGTGTTGATGAGTCTTCGCTTTTTATTGATTCTTATGATGGTATGGTTTATTCTGGTGATAGTGTTGTTCCTGTTGCTGGCGTTAAAGTTTCAACTCAGGATTTGGGTGCTGAACACTTTACTATTGTTGATAACCCTACTGATGAAGAAATTAGTAGTGCATCATCCGCGTTGGAATCTTTGAGGTCTTTAGAAAATGTTGAGAACACTCAGACTTTCAGGCTTGCTTGGGAGGAGTACCAGAGGACCGGAAGTTTTGATGGTATGAGTCCTGTGCTTAGACAATATTTGAAGGATCATGAAACGGGGGTTATGAGTGCTTTATCATCGCAAACAGAAGTAGGTATTGATTATAGCAGGCGTCTTAGGGATTCTGAAAATGATGTTCAAAGAAAAAAAGATTTTGATAATGATCTTGCTTCTAGAGAGGTCGAAAAATTGGGGTTGGACGTTAGGGGTTTAATGATTAATGGTGATTATAACGGTGCCGAGAGAGTTGTAGGAAATTTCAGGACTGTTTCTACTATGCCTTCTTCTCGTCATGGAGATTATGCAAATAACGCGCTAAAATCTAAAGCTTCGCAAACTGAGGGTGATATATTGCTGGCGCGAGCTAATTCTATAAAGGATACTGATAATGGTGCTAGAGGATACCCTAATGATAGGACTAGTTTGAGGACTGAAGCGTTGAGAAGTTTTGAACAATCTGTTAATGATCTTGATATTGGGCAGTCTGATGAATTATTTGAGGCTAGGATGAGGCTGGCAAACATGTATGTTCAAACTATGGGTGATGAAAGGTTGAGAGGTTTTATCAGACATCAGGCAGATATTAATGGTGTTGTGAGGGAAACTTTTACTAATGTTAATGCAGAAGAATTATACAATACGATAAGTAGTAACGCAGAAGAATTGTTTAATGATATCAATTCCATGGTTTCTGATAGTCCTGTTGATATGTCTGCTTTTTTGGCTTCTAAGAGCAGGTATTATCTTGCTACTGGTAATGCTGTTGAGGCTTTGCGTAATTCTAGATCTGCTGAAGGTGTTGCTGTGTCATCTAATGATCCTGGCTCTGATGTTGCTTTTGTCAATGCTAGAGCTTTAAGGTTGCAACAGGAGAACGCGTTGCTTGATGCTGTGCGTCGGGGAACTGTTGCAGAAATGGCTGGTATACAATCTGCTGCTAATGATAAATCTAAAAAAGGCGGTATGTTTAAGTGGGCTCAGGGTTTGACAAATCAGCTGAATCCTGGAGCTTATGATGAAGCAGTTAACATTGTTGTGGAAACTTCTAGAGAACAATTATCTGATGTAGATAAAACTGCTTCTATATTGCAGGGTGCCATTCTTAGAGGGTACTCTTCTGAAGACGTTGCAGGAATGAGTAATATTGAGAGGGCGCAATTAGTTAGAGAAATTATTAGTCCTGATTCTGGAACTGCAACTAGCACCAGAGATTTAAGTCCTGAAGAGTTTAGAACTCTTGGATTACTTAATACCATGCTTAAGACTGATAATAATTTTCGTTTGTTAGCATCTGGAGGAAATCCATTAATTAATGATGGCGCAGTCGTTAATGATTTCGATGTAGGCAATACTGTTCCTCAGGCCAGAGATATTTTAAGTCTTGATTATACTGATACTATTGCTCAAATTTGGGACGATACTGCTATTGCTGCTGCTTCAACTGCTGCCGGCATGGGTGTTGGAGCTGTTGCTACTAAGGGTGCTACTCTGGCAGCTTTGAGGATTGGTGGCGTTGCCGCGGTTAGTGATTTAGTTCCTGCTGGAAGAATGGCTGTTGCTGGTGTTGGTTTTCTCGCTGGTGCTGGTGCTGATATGGCTATACAAATGGGTACTGCTAACGAGCATACTAATTGGTGGGCTAGGATGGGTACTGGTTTTGGCTTGTCTGTTGGTCCTAGACTTTTGTCAAGGATTGGTGGTAGTTCTGGTGGTTTGAGAGTTGTTGCTTGTGCTTTTTGTGCTCCTGCAACTATTAATAGGGAGCAGGCAGTTTCTGCTTTTGATGATATGTTGAGAGATCTGAACAATGTTCCTGAGGCCACAAAGCAAACTTTGAGGAATTCTTTTAATGAAAAGGTTGGAAGACTTGGTGACACTTTTGCTCAAACATATACTCATCAAGCCAGAGTTGCTATAAATGATGTTTTACCAAGAACTGGTATAGCTAATGAAGTTAGGCAAAATCTTGTAAACAAATTGTCACTTGCTGCGGAAGAAAGGATGGCTGCTCAAGCTGCGAGAAATATTGCTGAGGCTACTAGGGCTGGTGGGGTGTCAACGGCTAGTGATTTTGCTAGAAATTCCAGAGGTAGAACGTTATCGCAAACTGCTAACGCTGGCAGAAATTCTGTTGGTGAGGGATTGGCAACTGAAGTCCGTGAAGGTATTTCAGAAATAGCTAGAGCTAGAGGAGTCACGCCTGGAGAAGTACAGAGAGAGATAAGAAATTCTTTGAGGTTGCGTGAAGGTCAAACTATTGATGATGTTCTTTCTGGTAATTTGGATCAGAGGCGCGCGTTGTCAAATGCTGTTAGAACAGCTATGCCGGCTACTGATGGCCAAAAGATTGCAGCTATTGGCAGACTTAAAGATATGGGTATTGATCCTTCAGAGAGCTCCTCAGAATTGTTAAGAGCTATAAATAATCCTCCAATGGTTGGCAACAGGTTGGATTGGACCAGATTAACTGTCGGGCAGGTTGAACAAATGACTAATCCAGTTTTGTTATTTCCAAAATAACATTCTAATTATTCTTGTATTTTTCGTCGCCCTCAGTACTGTCAAATAAATCCAGCAATTCTCTGAATGTTTTTGCTTCCTCAAAATGTTTTTTTGCCTTTTCATTAAGCTTTGCGGCTTCAGCAAGCAATCTGTCGGCTTCTCTTATGTGCACCATTTTTTCGTCAAGTATGTCTCTTGCGTTTTTGATATTTAATACTGCAGTGTCAAATCCTCCATTGTGCAGGTATAAATCTACGGTGTTCGTTGCTATAAGTCTTAGCGCTTCTACTGGATCATCTGATACAACCCTGATTATTAGTGGGAATAGAGTGTCGTCTTCTGGGTTGTGTGTTATTAGTTTTTCTCTTAAATTTTCTTTGCCTGGTCTAGCAGTCATTATTTCTAGTTCTCTTAATGCTCCTGGTGCGCACTTGTTTGATAAGTGCGGGCAGTTTTTGCATAATGAATAATTTTGTGCGTTTTCTGGGGTGTCCCATTGGCATACTTTTGCAGTTTTTGGGTTTATTCCGCTCATTGCGTGGATGTCCATTCTGTACTTGTCCCAAATGCTCGCGTTTCTGTATTGTTCTTCTTGAATTGTTTCTCCTACTTTACTGGGAGTTTCTGTACTTGTTGCTCTGTTAATTTTTTCTTCAAGAATCCTTCTTACTTTTCTTAAGTATGTAAAGGATGCATCAGAATTTTGGTCGCGCCATAATTCGAATGATTCTGTTGCTATGCCTTTTAGTGTTTCTAACGGTGTATTTGGATCTGCTATTGCTATTGTTGAGGCGATTGTTTTTTGTTTTGGATCGTGGTGTATTATCCATTCTAGTACGTCTTTAGGGTTGTTTAGTAATGCTCTTGGAGTGCAGTCGTATTGTCTCTCACAATTTGCGCAAGTGTCATAGTTTTGATCGTCCCAAGGGCACATTTTTCCGAAACCAGTATTTGCTTCAATCATTGAATGAATGTCCATTCTTAATTTATCTAGCGGGCTTGCTTCTTGGTATGCTCTTTCTTGAGTTTCTGATATTGTTGGAATCATGAGCTTAGTGCTGTTTTACGGCTTTATAAATGTTTCGGTATTTTTGTCACTCCTTAGTGAAGATTAATTTTCGGTTGGTTGGCTCTTAAAAGATATACTTATATTATGTTCCTAACTCTCCGCACTCTATGCTTCCACAAGCAAGATATATTATTGGAAGAGCCTACTCAGAATTTCCACTAATTATACCATTCACCGTTGCAGGAGCAGGAATTGCGCTCAATAAGACAATACTTCCAGGACAACTTTTCAAACTTAAAGGAGACATCAGAGATGTAGCACTTATACCTCTCTATATTTTTGGCGGAGCACTACTCAGCTGGTTCACTCTTTACATCATCATTGCAAGATGCGGGCTTGAGAATAACAGGAAAGAAGCAAAAGCACGCCCAGAACAATACCCGCTAGAATTCGTCGACACTGTTGAAATAGCTGATCGCGAAGGGCTCGAAGCACTCTTACAAGAAACACAATTTGGTGACACATTCGAGTGGGGAACTACAGTTCGTTCAAAAGCAGAAAACACTCATGCAGTCGTTGAAACAATCCTTGACTCTAATGAAGGGAACAGATTCTTCAAAAAATGCTCTCGCTCCTCACTACTTCCACAGTACGAACAATTAATCTCGGAGAGATGGAATGGGATACATCACTACCATCAAACGCCAACAGAAGGAAACTACGCGGTATCCATCGTTGATAGAAGAACTCAACCTGGTTTCCTCAATCTTCTAACATTCAACACTATTAGAGGCCCGGAAGTGATCGCTTACAATTCCTTTCACACATTCATACCCTCAAACGAAGAAAAAACACTCTTAGTAAAAGCAACACCACAATATATATTAAAATACCTTGCAGAAAAATAGAATTATTGACCGATGATGGCTCGACGAATTCCTCCTCGCTTGCTTTTATCGACGGACGACCCCGTCTTTTTACCAATCTCTGGAATCAGGCCAGAAACCGAATATTCTTTCCAGACTTGATTTACCCTGCGAATGCTAATCCCAGCAATTTTTCGCACTTGATACATTGTAGCACCCAAATTTTTACGCCTTAAAGTTTCCAAAAGCTTTCCTATCGTGAGTTTCATAAACTCAAGAAACTCACCGTAGGGAAATAGTTTCGGGATAACAGAAACGTCCACGAAAAGCACAATGTTTATAAACTTCTGGTGAACACTTTGGGTGGATGAGAGAAGAGAGCGAGTGCATTATTAAATATTTTTTCTCTGTTCCCATCTGTAGGGATTTATGAAGTTGAAACCGGTTATTCCCTCTTTGAGGGAGAAGAAGAGGTATGTTGCTTTCGAAGTGATCTCTGGTAGGAGGGTTCCTTTTAGGAGTGTTTCTAAGGCTTTGTGGCTTTCGTTGCTTTCTTTGGCTGGTGATCTTGGAGCTTCTAGTGCCGGTATGGATGTTTTGGAGGAGTTGTATGATGAGTCTTCTCAGAGGGGTGTCGTTAGGGTTTCTCATACTGCTCAGGACTTGGTTAAGGCTTCAATGGTTTTAGTTTCTAATGTTGATGGTGAGAGGGTTATTATGAAGAGTCTTGGTTCTTCTGGAATTTTGGCTAAAGCGAAGGTGTTTGTAGGATGATGATTTCTTGTACTTTTTTGGAGGTGTTATAAATGCAACAACCAATGCCGCATCAATTAATGGGTTATGATCGTGCTATTACTATGTTTAGTCCTGATGGCAGATTATTGCAGGTGGAGTATGCTAGGAAGACTGTTAGGCAGGGTAGTACTGCTATTGGTGTTTCTTGCAAGGATGGCGTTCTTCTCGTCGCTGATAAGAGGATTGTTGACAAGTTGATTATTCCTGAGTCTGTTGAAAAAATTTTTGAGGTTGACTCTCATATTTTGGCTACTGGTTCTGGCATTATGTCTGATGCTCACGTTCTTATCGAGAGGGCCAGGGTTAAGGCTCAGCAGCATAGGATTACTTTTGATAACCCTGTTGATGTTTTATCTGTTGTTAAGGATATTGCTTCTTTGAACCAGATTACTACTCAGTCTGCTGGTTGGAGGCCTTTTGGTGTTTCTATAATTGTTGCTGGTATTGATAATGATTGTCCTAAAGTTTTCGAGATTGATCCTACAGGTATTTATTTTCAGTACAAGGCTACAGTTATTGGCGAGGCAGAGCCCGAGATTGAGGAAATTTTGAATACTTCTTTTAGTGATAATTTGTCTATAACTGATGCGTTGTCTTTGTGTCTTGATGCTTTGAAAAAAGTTTTGGGAAAGAATTTCAGCATTGATAGGATTGATGCCGCGTATTTGAGCTCTTCGGAGAATGGTATTGTTAGATTGTCTAAGTCTGAGGTTGAGGCCGCTTCTAAGGGCAAGCTTGTTAGGAAGGGTGTTAAATAGTATGGCTGATCACATGCATATTGTTAGGGTTAAGCACGGTTCAGAGGTTTTCGAGATCGTTGTTGATCCTGATTTGGCTTATGATTTTAAGGATGGAAAGTCTGTTAGTATTGGTGAAGTTTTGAAATTTCCTAAAATTTTTTCTGATGCTAAGAAGGGTTTGGCCGCTTCTGAGTCTAGGTTGGAAATCATTTTTGGTACTAGTGATGTTTCGAAAGTTGCGGAGCAGATAATTAGAAAGGGTGATATTCCTGTAACTTCTGCGCGTTTGAAATTGTTGCAGGATCAGAAGCGTAGGAGGATTTTGGATATTCTTCATAGTAATGGTGTTGATCCTAGGACTAATGCTCCTCATCCTTTGGTGAGGCTGGAATCTGCTCTTGTTGAGGCCAGGATTAGGATTGATTCTAATAAGAGTGCTGAGGAGCAGGTTCAATCAGTTTTGAAATCTTTGCTTCCTATTATTCCTATAAAGTTTGTTACTAAAGAATTGGAGGTGAGGATTCCTTCATCTTTCGCTGCTAAGTCTTACTCTTCTATTAAGAATATTGGAAAAATTTTGATGGAGGAATGGCTTGGTGATGGTTCTTGGAAGGGGCTTGTTGAAATTCCTGGCGGTTTGGAGGAGGATATTTCTTCAAAGCTTATGTCTTTGACTAAGGGTTCTGTGGCCATAACTCTTGTTAGGATGAAGGAGTGATTTTATGATTATTAAAATTTTTAGTACTATTCATATTTCATTGGAGGTATTATTATGATTAATAGTGAGAGTGTTGTTGCTTCGGATAATTCTGGGGCTGTTGGTTCATTGCTTGTTAAGGATCATGATGTTGTTGTTCCCGGCCAGGTTTTGGCTAATGGTTTGGAATTTCTTCCCAGTTATGGTTCTTATCGTGATGGTGACTCGATCATAGCTTCGGTTCTTGGTTTGTTGGAGCTTAGGGGTAAAGTTTTGAGGATTATTCCTTTGGCTGGTAAATATTTTCCTAAGGCTGGTGATAAAATTATCGCTAGGGTTATTGATATTTTGATGACTGGTTGGCGTGTTGAGTTTGGTTCTGCTTACTCTGGTGTTTTGAATCTTAAGGAGGCAACTTCTAGATTTGTTGAGCGTGATGAGGATCTTACAAAAATTTTGGGTATTGGTGATTTCATCGTTGCTGGTATTACTAATGTTACTTCTCAGAACCTCGTTGATATTACAACTAGGGGTCAGGGTCTTGGTCCTTTGAGGGGTGGAAGGATTATTACTGTTGGTACTTCTAAAGTTCCTAGAATTATTGGTAAGGAAGGTTCTATGGTTAAATTGTTGAGGGATAGTACTGGTTGTAATATCACTGTTGGGCAGAACGGTTGGATTTGGATTGATGGGTCTCCAGATGCGGAGATAAAAATGGTTGGGGCTATTGTGGAGATTGAGAATAATGCTCACGTTTCGGGTCTTACTGATCATATACAAAAGTTTTTGGAGGGATTGCGATGACTAAGTCTGGAGAGAAATATACTAAGAGGGTTGATGGCAGGGGTTTCAAAGATGTCAGGCCTATGAGTGCGAAGGTTGGTATTGTTAAAAGAGCTGATGGCAGTGCTATGTTTAAGATTGGTGATACTGTTGCTTATGCTGCTGTTTATGGTCCTAGAGAGTTGCACCCTAAATTTATGCAGGATCCTTCGACTGGTGTTTTGAGGTGTAGTTATGCTATGATGCCTTTTTCTGGTCATGGTTCTAGGGTTAGACCCGGAACTTCTAGGAGGGCTAAAGAGATTTCTATGATTATGGCTAATGCATTAATGCCCGTTCTTGATTTGAAAATGTATGCTAATTCTGTTGTTGACGTTTTTGTTTCTTTGCCTCAAACTGATGCTGGCACTAGGTGTGCTGGGATATGTGCTGCGTCGATGGCTCTTGCTGATGCCGGTTTTGAGATGAAGGATATGGTTGCTGCTGTAAGCGTTGGTGTTGCTGATAAGACTGTTCTTGCTGATATTAATGCTCATGAGGATTGTGATATTGGTGCTAGTGATATTCCTGTTGCAATGCTTCCTCAATCTGGAAAGATTTCTTTGTTGCAGCTTGATGGTGTTGTTTCTAAAGAGAAGCTTTCTGAAGCTTTGGATCTTGCTAAAGAGTTGTG
Organism: Candidatus Woesearchaeota archaeon; assembly: GCA_016203445.1. Lineage (GTDB taxonomy): Archaea > Nanobdellota > Nanobdellia > Woesearchaeales > ARS49 > JACQMS01. The sequence continues at coordinate 11,536 of JACQMS010000004.1, read as the reverse complement.
CACGAAAATTTCTGAGGTTCAAAGAAATGCTCTTAAAGAGAAATATTCTTCAGGGGTGTCGCAATGAAAAATCAGATTTTGAAATATGTTGATAAAGGTTTTAGGTATGATGGACGAGGGCTTCTTGATTTTAGGAGTGTTAGTGTAGAGTATGGTGTTGCTCCTACTGCCGAGGGTAGCGCTCGTGTTGTTATTGGTGATACTATTGTTTTGGCTGGCGTAAAATTATCCATAGAAGCTCCGTATCCTGACACGCCTAACAAGGGTAATTTGATGGTTAATGCTGAGCTTCTTCCGTTGTCCAGTCCTGATTTCGAGCCGGGTCCTCCTGGAGATTTTGCTAATGAGGTTGCAAGGGTTGTTGATAGGTCTATTAGGGAGGGTAAAACTGTTGATTTTGAAAAGTTGTGCATTACTGAGGGTGAGAAGGTTTGGTCTGTAGCTATTGATGTTGTGTCTGTTAATGATGCTGGCAACATTCTTGATGCTTGTGCTCTTGCAGCTCTTGCTGCTTTGAAAGATACTAAGTTTCCTGAGGTTGATGTTAAGGGCATCGTAAAGTATGATGCTAAAACTAGCAAATCTTTGCCTTTGATGGCCGAGCCAGTGCTTGTTACAATTTCGTTTGTTAACGGTAAAGTTTTGTTGGATACTGCTTTTGATGAGGAGAAGGATGTTGATTCAAGATTATCAATAGCTTGCCTCGCTGATGGAAGTATATGCGCCATGCAGAAGGGTGGGGTTGCTCCCATAACTTCTGAGCAGGTTTTATCATCTGTAAATATAGCTGTTGAAAAATCTGAGTTATTAAGGTCCAAATTGTGATTGGATTATTGGAGGTATTGATATGACTGGTACTATTGTAAACGATGGAAAATATTCAAAGTATGAAATTGCTAGGATGATTGGTAGCAGGTCTTTGCAAATATCTATGGGTGCGCCTTTGCTTGTGAACATGTCTGATAAGGATTTGGAATCTGTAAATTTTAATGTTCGTGAGATCGCAAAGAAAGAATTTTCTATAGGTGTTCTTCCTATAACCGTCAAGAGGCCTCTTCCTAGGCACACTAAGAAGCACGCGTGAAATGTCATCAACTATAAGTAGAGAGAAGCTCGAGAAATATTTTTTTGTGGCTAGTAAAGCTTTGGATATTGCCGAGAATAACATTTCTAAAGGCGAGAGTGTTTATGCTGAAGTAATTCTTGACACTGCCAGGCGTTACGTTAGTGATGCTAGACACTTTGAAAAAAAGGGCGACATAGTTACTGCTTTCGCGGCACTGAATTACGCTCATGGCTGGTTGGATGCTGGTGCTCGTCTTGGAATTTTTGATGTGAAAGATTCAACGCTGTTCGCTGTTGATAATTGAAAAGAAAAAAACCGCCATATTTATATACTTTTGATGTCTTCCTTTTTGAAGACGAGGAATAACAACATCAGTTTTCTCTTTAGCCATTCTGGTTACTCTTTTCTAATTATTTTGTACACTTCTAATTTTTTCTTTTTTCCTTTCACCTCTATTTTTCCTATTTTTTCTGTTTTGAAATATTTTTTTACTAGTTTTTGTGTTTCTTCTGTTATTAGTATCTCTTTTGATTTTGCTATTCCGCAGAGTCTTGATGCAGTATTTACACTGTCTCCTATTGCAGTATACTCTAATCTTTCATTGCTTCCCATGTTTCCTACTATTGCGGGTCCAGTGCTTATTCCTATTCCGTAATTTAGCGTTATACTTCTTTTCAAATTTCTGGTTGTTTTTTCTGCAGATTCTTGCATTTTTATTGCCGCTCTTACTGCTTTTATTGCGTGATCTTTTTGTTCTATTGGTGAATTCCATACTGCCATTATTCCATCACCCAGGTACTTATCTATTGTTCCTTCTTCGCTAAATATTTTTCTCGTCATATCTCCCAAGTAAATATTTAGCAATTTTACTACTTCTTCTGGTCGTAATTTTTCTGATAGTGTTGTGAATCCTCTCACGTCTGCGAATAGTGTTGTTATAACTTTCTTTTTTCCAGTTAGTGTTATTTCTTCTCCAGCGTATGTTTTTGTTAATACTTCTTTGGCAACTGATTTTGATACGTATTTTCCGAGCACTTCTGATACCCATTTTTTGTGAAGTGTTTCAACAAAATATAGCGCAGTAATGCATCCTATGATTGTTAGGATTCCCGCGAGTGTTGGATGTAAAACATCATAAATTATATTATTTTTGAATTGTCTTAGTGATATCAATATGTATCCTATTATTATTATAATAGCTCTCGATGTGGCCGCGTAAGGTTTGAATATCCAGAATAATATTGTTGTTAGAATAATTATGAGTATTGAATACAGTATTACTGAAACTTTTTGCTGGTACAGTAAGGACTCCTCTTTTAGAATTGTTTGTATTGCATTAGCGTGAAGTATTACTCCTGGCATTCTTTTTGATTTTTGTACTGGAACTGTATGATCATCATGAAAGTCTGGAGCTGTTACTCCTATTAGTATTATTGCATTGTTGAAAATTTCCTCGCGTGTTTTATTTGACAAAACGTCGCTATAAGAAACTATTTCTGGATTTGTATAGAAAGAAATTTTAGTTTGTAATGGCGCGATTATAGGTTTTTCTGATATTTTTGATGCTATGGTGTAGCTGAATGATTGAACGTTATCTATTTGTAATGGTAGCGATCTTACAACTCCGTCGTTGTCTGTGTACAGATTCGCGTGGCCTGTCAGTGCAGTGCTCGAGAACGCGGGTTTTAAGTATTTTTTTTCTTGAGAGAATTCTGATACTAATACTATTGAAGTCTCAGAATTATTTATTGCGGTAGATAAGAGCATATCATCAATGTCTGAAGATTTTTCAAAGAATGATATGTCAACTCCTATAATTTTTGGTTTGTATACTTGTAGTTTGTTTATTGCTTCTGCATGAATTTTTCTATCCCAAGGCCATCTACCAATTTCTTGAAGGCTTTTGTCGTCAATTGCTATAACTATTATTTTCTCAGTTGAGGGTTTTATAGAGTATAAATTGTCGCTTGCTCTTATGGATGAATCTTTGAGAACTCCAGTTAAATTGGTTATAATAATTGCTAGCGCAACAACTATCGCAACTATTGCACATTGCACTTCTCTCCTGTGTAATATTCTTTTTAATTTCATTCGGTAGAAATTTCGAATGTTTGATCATCTATTGACACATTCGTTGGCCCGCCGCCTTTTTTGATATAGTCAAGAATTATGTTGTCTATGTCATTATCGCTCAAACCATACTTTTTCTTTGCCAAATTTACTATTGTTGGATACTTTTCTTTTATTCGTTGAAGTGTTTGTTTATCAAAATTGTTATCGTTTTCTATGTTTTGTTTTATCCATTCATCTGTTGTTAAAGGTTTTATATTTATATTGGTACTTGTTATATCTGCGGTGCTATCACTCACAATTTTTTCGTCTGTTTGAGTTTTTACAGCAACGCTTCCGACAACTACTGATATAAAATCGGAATCTGCTGAGAATGCTGTTCCTCTGACTGTTGCCACCGCGGATGGTAGTTTTAATTCATAACTTCCAAGTCCTGATATTTTTGATATTCTTTCTGCAGTATCTATTCCTCCAGCTCTTATAACTCTATTCCATGTTCTTCCAGATTTTTGTGTTATTTTAACTCCCGCTTCTGCAGTTGTAAGGCTAGTAATTTCTATAGTCGTGTTGTCATCAAGTCTTAATATGCTTCCTCCAAACAATAATATTGTCGCTTTCCCTTCAATAGTTCTGACTTCATCTCTTTGAGAAAGTTTCGTTCCTTTAAAGGCCGGTTTCCAGGAATCTTTTGGGCTTTTGTACTCAACAAATCCTTCAAATTCACTAATTTCTGCTGATGTCGGAGAACTCAAAAAATCTATTGCAAAGTACGCTAAGATTCCTCCTAAAAACAAAATTATTACAAAGAACACTAATAATAATATTTTCCAACCTCGCATAACACTACAAAAATTTGTTATTATTTAAATATAGCGGTTAGTTAATCTTTGAAGTCGCGTTATAGGAAAAGATTAAAAAGCATTGTATTAACCCCGTTTTTTAGGCGCCGATGGTTAAATGGTAGAATACGGCCTTGCCACACGATTACGCTCATTAGGAGTGCTTGGTGCTTTGTTGCATTATCGTGCAAATAGGCTGTGACCCGGGTTCGATTCCCGGTCGGCGCATTCTTATGAAATCGTCTATGGATTTTACTCCTACTGTCAAGTATCAACATATTTTGAGTCAAAGAACCTTTAATTCTTGTAGTATTTTCACTACATTCTCTTCTACTGTACCAATTGCGATGTCTTTATACCCTTTTGCAATTCGTTTGTGAAGTTTCTTTTCAACTTTTCTTTGTATGATTATTTTGAGGTTTTCTGCTTCTATTCTTTGAAATACTGTATTGATAGGATTGACTTTTTCACGATATTTTTTTGCAGACTTCAAACTTGTTCTTACTTCTTCAAGATATTTTTTTGAAACATCTTCATCAGAAATGGATTGTTGGAGTATTACGTGAACTATTGCATTGACTGTATTTCCTACAAAAATGTCAATTATTTTGTTTCTGTTTTGACTCATTTCGTATTCCCTCCATGATTTTTTTGAACGTTATGTCATATATTCTTTTGTATTTCTTCAAAAATGTTTTCTTGTCGATAATATTCTTTTTGATTTCGGATATTTCTTTTATGTTGAATATGTTTTTTATCTCTTCAGTAATCATACTATTACTCACTTTTTCTTTTTTCAAAAAGAGATGTATTGCTATCATGTTTCTTGTCCAGTAATATTTTTCATCTCCATCTAACCCATCGTATGTTTCGAGAACGATTTCACTTCTTAAGAGATGAAGATCTAAAATCTTGTAAAGTAATTTTTTTCGTGTTTTGTACAAAAATCTTTTTCTTGATATGCAGGTGCTTATCATTGACTGGTAGAGTGGGTCTGTTGAAATTCCTTGTAGAAGTGTTTTTGCAGTAAGTACTATGATGTGTGCTTTAATGCCAGTTGAATCTTCAATCTTTTTTTTTATGTGTTCTTCTTCTACTTTTTTTTCTGTAATAAGTACAACATCAATATCTTGAAAACAAAATCCTTTTTCGACAAAAGATCCTGTAATAATAATATTTTGATATTCTTCAACCTGTTTTTCAACACATTCAAAAATTGATTCTGCAATTGTCATCTTTATTGGTTCTATAGATTTGATGCCGTACAGGATTGGTTTCATAAATTTCTTTATTTGCGGAGAAGTTTCTACTGGTTTTACGAAAACATAACTTCCTACAGGTAGTGCGTACCTGTTTTTTGGTAGATAGATTTGATCCATATTTGTGCCATTACTTACTCTTGCAATAATTTCCATATTACGTAATAATACGTATTACTATAAAAAGGTTGTGTTTTCTTCTGCAAACCAGACAAACTAGAATGGTTATTGGTCGCCGAAGGAGGCATGTCGAGTCGCAGTATTACTGCTCGCGACTTACAAATTCTAAATTTGTAAGAGACCACTATGGAGACTACAAAACTACGTAGCGGGAAGAGTGAAGAAATCAAGTCGTGCAGGCACTTGTGAATTGCAAATGTGAACATTTGCAATCAAGCCCCGCCCGCACCATAAACAAAGTTTTGTGAATAACAGCCAAATACTCAAGACTTCTCGAAGGAGCAAGTATTGAGGGTTTTGATAATTTTCTATTTGTCAAGGATAATGAGAGACTAACAATGATTGAAATCTTTAAACCTTTTTTTCCAAACCTTCATTTTCGTGCGCAAGCAATTCACGCCACTGATCAAGTGCTTCTGGTGCTATTCCGCCAGAATTCCCACTACTATAGAAAGGTCTGTAACAATTAGTAAGGAAGAGAGCCCAGTTGCCTTGGCTGACTTGCAATCCCCCAAATCCGTTTTGATAATCACGTGGATAACAGAAACCTTTAAGTGTATAGAAAGATCCTTTGTCAACATTCTTAGGAGGATAACCATTACGAATGCATTCGAAAAAGGCAAACTTTGTGACGTCATGACTATTAATCCCTCGTCCCACACGCGGTCTCCAATATCTTTTTTCAGTGCTTTTCAGCTGATACACGACTTCCTCGTCTTTCGTTAGTAACTCGTCTACTTTCGTTAACATTCTTCTTAATCTGCTCCTGCTTCCCGCAGGTATGATTAAACTTGGATTTTTAAATTGTTCACTAATTGGTCTGTAGCCTTCATGAGCCCCTACTGTCTCACTTGCAGGCCTTAAAACAGCATAAACCGCACTTAACTCTCTAAGAGATTTTTGAAATTCTGGAGTTTCTGAGACATCATCAAACTCTGCAAATGACGTGAAAAAATATTCTACAGGAATTGTTTCGAGCTTTTTCCCATTCCACCTATACACTTGTCTTTCACCAAGCAATAAATCTTTATCTTCTGGTGTTATTAGCACTTCACCACTCAGATGAATCTTGTCATCTTCAAGTCCATTAGGTTTGAGTGTATTTATTAGAAGTTTAGGGCGCGGCATTATTAAACCACCACCTTGAACATCAACAGCCCACTCACCTTTAGGAACCCCATTGTAATCTTTATCAACATGTAGAGTAAGTCTTTCTCCAAGAGTATCATTATTGTGAGTCAAAACAGGATCACTCAAGCTCCAAAAATCAATATAGTCAGCCAAAGAGCACCCGTGAAAATACGCGTAAGTAGGAACTTGCAATAAACCATCCTCTTGAACTCTTGAGGCACTATAGGCAGTATCACAACAAGGATAACAATAACGGGCGGCTCTTAATTCCTTGTAAGGTTTTGAACTTCCAACTTTATCAAGCAAAACTGTAGTAAAGGTGTTTCTATCACTTTGTTTACTGGCTAATCTTTGTTCTTTATTTTCTTTGCTCTCTACCATTTTAATCTTTGCCTCCAAACCACATAATACATCAAAGTATAGTAACGAGGTTTAAATAATTTCGTGCTAAAATTATTCTTATAGGAATATTTATATAGTGGGGTTGTTTTCACAGTACGTTATGGTATTTGACATAACTCAACTAAAGAAGATAAGAAAACAAATAGATTTTACTCAGACAGAATTTGCTAAAAGAGCAAATATAAGCCAGTCTATGGTTGCAAAGATAGAATCTGGAAAGCTCGATCCTACATACTCGTACGTTAAGAAAATTGAAGAAACAATACAAGTATTGACTAAAAGAGAGGAAAAAGAAGCTAAAGATATAATGCATAAAGGAGTGTTAAGCGTTAGAAAAGATGATGTTTTGAAAAAAGTAATAGAGTTGTTTGCAAAAAATAAGATTTCTCAAGTTCCAGTAATCGAGAACAATCAAATTATAGGAATGATTACAGAATCTTCACTAGTAGATAACGCAGATAAAAACTTGGCAAACAAAAGAGTTGAGGACATAATGACTGAAAGCCCTCCAATAATAAATCAAAAAACAAAATTGTCAGCAATCATCCAAATTCTCAAATTCTACCCAATAGTCATAGTTCAGGACAAAGGAAAAATAGAAGGAGTCATAACAAAAGCAGATATAATAACACACCTCTAAATATACGGTCTTTTCTCTTACCCCTACATTTATGTTGAAATCGAAACATTTATATATTTGTAGGGGTAATGTGGTGTTGTGGTCATTGTTAGAAAGCGTAGAATAGGTAATGAAGAGTTCTTTTATTTGGAGCATACTATACGCGTTAATGGCAAAATTGAGAAAAAAGAGAGGTATTTAGGTAAAGTAGTTCCTGAAAACATAAACATAATTAAGCAAGAGTTTTTTCACGAATTGTTCAAAGAGAAGTGGTATTCTTTGCTGAATAGAATTAAAAAAATTTTTTCTGGCGAATATAGTAAGTTTCCTGAAACTGCAAAACAAAAATATCTTGAGACTTTTCTCATTAAATTCACTTACAATACTAATAGAATTGAAGGAAGTACTCTAACGCTAAGAGATACTGCTAATTTGCTTAAAGAAGGAATATCTCCTAAAAACAAGCCAGTTAAAGATATAAAAGAGGCAGAATCCCACAAAAAACTTTTTAACATAATGCGGAACTATAAAAAAGACTTAAATCTTAACACTGTTTTATACTGGCACAGAGTCTTATTAAAAGATATTGACGAAGAAACTGCTGGAAAAATAAGAGATCATCAAGTTGCCATAGCTGGAACAACAATTCAATTACCTTATCCAGTAGAACTTAATATTCTTTTAGAAGAATTTTTTAAATGGTACAACCAAGCAAAGAATAAACTCCATCCAGTAGAACTTGCTGCACTAGTACACTTAAAATTTGTTTCAATACACCCTTTTACTGATGGAAACGGAAGAATTAGCAGAATACTGATGAATTTTGTATTAAACAAAAACAATTTTCCTATGCTAGATATTTCATATTCTAACAGATCATCTTATTACACCGCACTAGAAAGATCGCAAAAAACAGGAAAAGAATACATATTCGTCCAATACCTAATAAAAAGATACTTCAAAGAATACAAAAAGTATACTGCGCAGCAATAACTCACCTAATCTGTGAGTTTTAATTGGTTTGTTAGTAAATGAGGTTTGTGCGAGTTAATGAAATTTTTGCAAGAATTTGCAGGGTTTTATTTTTCAACTTTTTCCCACAGTAAATCAAAAAGTATTTGTTGGTTCTTACGTGAAAAACTTTTTCAAAGTATTTCGTGGAGAAAAGTTTGTTGTGGCTGTTGTGAATTAAAAAAATATTTATCAAGCAAGTCTAATATATTATTTTAACATATGAAAAAGTGAATTACTATATATTTTCAGAAGTATCTGAAAAAAAGAGGTTGTCAAATTGTTCTATCTTTAAGGTTGATATGGGAACCAGTTGATGCTGTGTTCGTAGAGAATTAAAACGTCGTGGTCTATAATATGCTCTGAAAATTTTTCTTTTATATCATTAAGTATTTCTCTTAACTCTTTGACGTTTTCAACAACAAATTCTATTGCAAGATCATACTTTCCCAGTGTTACTGTGGCAAATGTTGCCTTTGGATGCTGGGATGCATAAGAAATCATTTTGTTTATTTGAGAGTGATTTTTTAGACTAAAATCTATCTGAAATTGTTGGAATCCAAACTTTTCAAAATTTACATCAAGCACGTGCGTTCCAAGAATATTTTTTTGCTTTAAATTACGAATCCTATATTTTATCACGTTTGTCTCACTCTTTGTTTTCCTAGCTATATCAATGAGAGGTATTGATGCATCTCTTGCAAGCTCTTTAAGGATGGCGTAGTCAAGGTCGTCAATGTTTGGTTCTTGAAGTTCTACAGGGTACTTTGTATGTAATAATTTTCCTGATGTGTAAAAAAAGCGAAAATTAAATCTGTGGACTGCAGGCATGATGAGTATTTCTTGTTCCAAGATGTACTCTCCAAATTTTTCTCGAAAAGGGATAAGAACTGCGTAGAGGTCGCTCATATCTTTTGCGAGAATAAGAAAAGTAATATCATATCTTCCTTCAGTACTTGCAAAGTATGCTGTCGACTTGTTCTGCTGAAGGAACGAGATGATTTTTGTATCAATAGTGGGGTTTGTCTTGTGAAACTTGTAAAATAATTTATAATAAAACCGGTTCAAAGCAGAAGTATTCATCGTTGTTATAAAATTCTTAATATACCTTTGTTCTTTGAGACGCTGAACTCGAAATCGCGCAGTTTCTTTTGCTATGCTCAATTTTTTTGCAAGTTGTGTGTATGACTGTCTGCTGTTCAAGTCAAGTTCGTACAACAACTTTTTGTCCACAAGATCAAGAGATAAAGATGCCATTTTATTAATCATAATGAATATTTATATATAAATGTTTTCATTTTTAGTAATATTTTTAAAGAAGGATTAATATATTTGAATATAGTCACCACTTTATAGTACTTTCAGAGGACTGTTTCTCTGAGGAAAATAGTATGAATCTGCACCAATCATCAGAAACGGAATATATAATCAAGCTCATGAAGAGAGTAGAGTTAGAATATCCAGTAACAACTTATCATATTCTCGCAAATAAAAGTTCACAAAAAGTATCAGAGGCGCGACAATGACAACAGAATGGGAACTTACAAAAGAAGAAAAGAAAGTAATCGATGCAATTCCTGAAGAGGAACTAGCAGACAACAGAACCGCGGAAGAAATAGTGAATCAGAAGAAGAAAGGCCAAACCCCGAGCGGGATGATGATCGAGAAAGTGCTCATGTATGGCATTGATACAGCAGCTCACACCCATTTTTTTCAACGGGCATTTGAACGTGAAAGAAGAGGAATGGAAAGCATTGATACGTTTATACAACGATTCAACATCCACTTTACAACTGGAAAAATAGAAGATTATGATGGCTACCACCGCCAAGGAAATGAACATATTAAACTCATTATGTATGATCCCTTTCGCATACCACTTCGAAGTATTGAACAAGACGGTGTTTACATTCCAAAAGGAGCATACTACAAAAGGAGTCGTGGTGAATTTCCTGTTGTGAAAAAAGGAATTAGAACATGGATAGAATCCGGAGGAGGAGAAAACAGACAGGTATTTCTCTTTCACGATTCTGTTAATACCGCGGGCTGTTTATGGGATTTTACTCTTAGTGAAGCATTAGATATTCCATATACAAGAACATCACAAGATATAATCAATGCAACATTTCTCGGAGAAAGAGTATGGACTCCTCAAGATCTCAACGATCAAGAATTACTTCTTCGAGCAATACACTGCAGTAGAGCACTCTGGAAAGGACGCCTAAAAGAGTACGAAGCATATTTCAAGAGAGAAGATGCTACCGAACAAGAAAAAGCAGTACGAAAACTCATTGACTACTACGAACACCTTCCAGAGATTATGAAACTCAAAAAAAAGGAGGAAAGTAACGCGTATGAATGCCAAGGACATTTTGATATTGAATGCTAAGGGCATTTTGATATACTATTTGCAGAAGAATAAAGAAAACAGAAAAAAAAGACTTTTTCATGTGTTAAACTTTGACCGCCCTTTATCACAAATCCCCTCGTTTATCAGATTTACACCAAATATGTCAAGAACCACTAATCAGATACCTGTGGCATTTTGCTGAACGCAATAATGCACGGTGGTTCTTGAGCATGCTCAGAAACTGTCAATATTCACGATATGGTTTGTTTCAACCACCAGTTACAAACTGGTGGAAAGTTTCTGACATTTTGAGTTATTGTTAGAATGGGAGCTTTAAACAGAACATGAATACCCTCGGCGTAAACGCAGAGGTTATTTCAAAATTGGGTTTAATACCCCGCGGCTTGCCGCGATTTTCTGCAACCCTATTTTGAAACGTCGGCAATAAGCCATTTGCTGATAAAAATAGTGGCTTATTGCTGATCATGATCAAAAATGAAATTTTTGACATTAGAAATTGCCGGTCGCGAAGCGAGAAACGCTCAAAAACTTTTAGTTTTTGGCGCGCCAAAACGTCGGACGTTTTGAGCGGTTCGCGTAATACCACAT
>JACQMS010000033.1 GCA_016203445.1 Candidatus Woesearchaeota archaeon | reverse complement strand
CCTATATATGCCGCGTGTTGTTTTGTTCCAACTAAATCTTCTCGTATTATTGTATTATAGATGTCTTCTGCTGTTGTCCCTTTCACGATAACTGATACTTTTCCTATTACTTTGCATAGCCCCGCTTCTATAATTCTGTCTTTTATGCGTATTAAGTAGTACCCAAATTCGTCGTTTTTCCAATCTTTTATATTGTCGTGAGTTGCTTCTATAATTTTGCAGTCTTTTGTTTTTTCTACTGGCCTAAAATCAAACTTTTTTGTTTGTTCTTCTCTTTTCTCTATTTTGATAAATTTTTCTTCATTTTTTTCTTTTTTCTTTTCGTTTTCTTTTGTGTTCGTGACCGCTTCGACGCTTAATTCCCATATATTTTTTCCTTTTTTTTCTTCTTTAATCATTTTTCAACCTCTTTTTTTTTAATGGTCCCAGTCTATTGTTACTCCTTTGCCTCCAGTGAAGTATTGGTAGCATGTTAGCGCGGCCTTTGCTCCTTCTCCAGCGCTTATAACTGTTTGCTTGTATGGTATTGTTGTAACGTCTCCTGCAGCGAATAGCCCCGGGGTGTTTGTTTTATTGTATTCGTCAACTATTATTTCATTCTTTTCATTTACTTTTACTAAATCTTTAACCATGCTTGTATCTACTATGTAACCTATTTCCACAAACACTCCTTCTACGCTTATTTCTTGTGTTTCTGAATTGTTAACATTTTTTATCATTATTTTTTCTACAAAGTCTTTACCGCTTATTTCTTCAACCGTTGAGTTTAGTAGGAATTTTATGTTATTTTTCAATTTTAGTTTTTCTATTGTTATGGCGTCGCCTCTGAATGACTCTCTTCTGTGTATTATGTAAACCATTTTCGCGTTGTGTGATAATTCTTCTGCCGCCTCTATTGCAGAATTTCCTCCGCCCACTACCGCAACTATTTTTCCTTTGTATAATGGTGCGTCGCATGTTGCGCATGTTGACACTCCTCTTCCTAAAAATTTATCTTCTCCCGGTACTCCTAGAGCTCTTGGAACCTTTCCGAACGCCAATATAATCGTTGTTGATGTGTACAATTTTCCGTTTGTTAGTGTTGTCGTGAATCGTTCTCCTTTTTTTGTTACTTTTTCTACTTTTCCCGGTATAAATTCTGCTCCGAATTTTTGCGCGTGTTCCTGAAACTTCATCATTAGTCCTACTCCTGTTGATTTTATTGTTCCCGAATAATTTTCTATATGGTTTGTTAAGTTTGTCTGCCCTCCAACATCATATGTTATTACTGCGGTCTTCATTTTTTTTCTGCAAGTGTATATCGCGGCTGTCATTCCTGCGGCTCCTCCGCCTATTATTACCACATCATAATCATTTTTTGTTGTCATAAATTGATGTTCCGAGACTATGTTTTTAAGTGTTGCGGATTCTATGATATTATCTAAAACTCTTGTTGAAGCCGTTAATAATGAGTATTCTTAACATTCACAACTCTATAACTCTCGCTTTTTTTGCTACGTTTATCACTCTTGTTTTTCCTATTTGTTCTTCTAATCCTTGAGCTTCGTGGCAGTGTCCGTGAATTACTATGTCTGGTTGTAATTCGTCTATTGCTTTTCTTAGCCCGTGGCTTCCTTTCATGTGTGACATGCTGTCGGCTCTTGTTCCTGATGGGTGTACGTGTGTTACGAACACTGTTTTCAAATTTTTGATTTTTGCAGTGTTTGTTTGCAATGATTTGAATACTTCTTCGTCTGTTAGTATTCCGTGGGGTCCTACATTTACCGAGCTGTTGCCTATGAACGCGGTGTTTTCGTATATTACGTAACCGTCGTGAATATTTTTTGATCCGTATATCTCGCTTAGATAGTCTATTGTTGCTGGCTGTTCGTGGTTTCCTGGTATTAGTAATACTTTTTTTCCTGCCTGCTTGAATGGTTTTATAGTGTCTCTTTGTACATTGTCGAACATTGTTATGTCTCCGCATAATAGTACTAGGTCTACGTTTTCTTTGACCGCTCTTGTTGCTAACTCTTTCATCAGGTTTGAATCCCCGTGAGTGTCTCCTACTGCGAGTATTTTCATTGTAATATGTATTCTAGAGTATATATTTAAATCTTCTGGTCATCCAAAGCTTTGCCCGCACCCGCAAGTTTTGTGGGCGTTTGGATTGCTTATTTTGAATCCTGCTCCTTGTAGCGCGTCAACGTAATCTATAGTTGCTCCTTTAACCATTGGGTAGCTTTCTTGGTCTATGAACAGTTTTACTCCTTCTTGTTCTATAACCACATCTTCTTTTGTTTCTTTCTTCTCAAAATCTAATCCGTAACTGTATCCTGCGCACCCTCCTGGCGTTACTTCTACTCTTAATCCCCATGTTTCTTTTTTCTTTTCATGCAATAATTCTTTCAGCTTCTTCGCGGCCTTTTTTGTTATTGTTACTCCTTCCGCCGTTGGTTCTTCTTGTACTCCTTGTTCTTCAAGAGATTCATTCATTTCTTGAACTATTCTGTTCACTTCTTCATCGCTCATTCCGTGGCTCTTGAATCCTTGTTCTATAGTTTCCATGAATGCTCCTCCGCATCCTATGCAGTGTACTCCGTTATCCATTAATATTTCCGCTAGTGCTGGATATTTTGATACGACATCTCCTATCGTCATATTTTTCGTAACAAGCGGCTCGAGTTGTTGTTTTACTTTCTGTGTTTTCATGTTCCTCTCCCGTGAATATTTTCGTACCATGTATTTATTTGTTTCCAATTTATATTGCTTAAAAATGCTTCTATGTATTTTGCTCTGTCAGGTCCATAATCATGGTAGTATGCGTGTTCGAAGACATCTATGGGAAGCAAAGGAACTGCTCCCCAGACTCCTCCTTGATTGTGTGTGTCTCCAGTATAATTATGTATTTTTCCATCGCTTGGGTCGTAAGCCATTACCGTCCACCCGAGGGCGGTTTTCGCGCCCGCAACGAAATCATTTTTCCATGCATCAAAACTTCCAAAATCTTCAGCTATTTTTTTTACTATTGGAAGTTTTGCATCCGCGTTGCCGTCGCTTCCCATGCTGTCCCAGTAATACTCGTGCAAAACTTGTCCGTTTGCATTGAATGTTTCTCTTCTTTTTAATTCTCCATACTCTGAAAAGTTTGCGTTGGCTGATGTTTTATCTGCACTTTTCAATTTTTCTTCTATCTCGTTGCGTTTTGTTACGTAACCTGCATGGTGTTTTCCATGATGCCATTCAACAACTTTTGCGCTTATTCCTTTTAACGCATTGAATGCGTACGGAAGTTTTTTTAGTTCGTGAACCATTTTTCAACACCCCTCTATAATTTCTTCATTTTTTTCATCATAAAATTCTTCCTGAATCCAAGAGTATCCTTTCTCCTCAAGTTTTTGTGCTAATTCAGGGCCTCCCGAATGTTTTATTTTTCCGTTTTCTAGTATGAATACTTTGTCTGGAACTACATAGTTTAGTAATCTTTGGTAGTGTGTTATTATTATAAATGTCATTGATGGCATTGATTTTTTTAGTGTGTTAACTCCGTCTGCAACTATTTTCAGAGCGTCTATGTCCAGTCCTGAATCTGTTTCATCTAGTATAGCCATTGATGGTTTCAGCACTGCCATTTGGAATATTTCTGATCTTTTCTTCTCTCCGCCGCTGAATCCTTCATTAATATTTCTTGACAGGAAACTCTCATCCAGTTTTAGCATTTTTGCGCATTCTTTTAGAATTTTTTTGTAATCAGTAATTTTTATTTCTGCACCCTTTGATTTTATTGCTTGTCTTAAAAGGTTTGTTGTAGTTACTCCTGGTATTTCTTGGGGGTATTGGAACGATAGGAATATTCCTTTTCTGGCTCTTTCTTCCGGCGGTATTTCCGTAATATTTTCTCCTTTGTAATGTATGCTTCCTTTTGTTATCTTGTATGCTGGATGTCCCATTATTATTGATGCCAGCGTAGACTTTCCGCTGCCGTTTGGGCCCATTATAGCTATTTTTTCTCCTTCGTTAATGTTTATTGATACTCCTTTTAGTATTTCTTTTCCTTCGATGCTTGCATGCAAATCTTTTATTTCTAGTATTACTTCACTTTTCATATTTCCCGCCCCCGTTCGTATTATAAAAAGTTTTAATAATTCCTTTTTTAAGCACTGCTATCGGGAGCATTGCGCACTTTATTCTTACAACTCCCAGCTCTAATCCGAGTATTTCTGTGATTTTTTTTGAGTCTATTTTCATAACTTCTTTTATTTTTTTCCCTGATACTTCTTCGCATAATAATTCTGCTGATGCTTGGCTTATCGCGCACCCTTTTCCGTCCCAAGATATTTCTTCCAGTATATTTTTCGTTTTGTCAACTTTCGCGAATATTGTTATGCTGTCCCCGCAGCTCGGGTTCTCATCGTTATACTTTACGTTCGCGTTTTGTATTATTTTTTTGTGGTTTGGATTCTTGTTCAAGTAAAGGATTTCTTCTGAAAAAAGTGATTGTTGTGATATCATTTTTTTACTCCGAACAGTTTTATGCAGTCATTAACTCCATTTACTAGTGCGTTAACATCTTCAGTATCATTATACATGTACGTGCTTGCTCTTATAGTTCCTATAACTCCTATGTTTTTCATTAGTGGCATCGCGCAATGGTGTCCGGCTCTTACGCAAATATTGTGCTCGTTTAGTATTGATGCGGCATCGTGGGGGTGTACTCCTTTTATTGTAAATGATATTATGCTGCTTTTTGGATTTTCTTCCTGCTGAATTTTCACTTCTGGTATCTTTGATAATTCTTCTCTTATTTTTCGTGAAATTTTTCCAACGTGATTTTCTATTTCTTCAATGCCTGTTTTTTTTATGTAGTCTATCGCGGATTTTAGTCCTACTGCACCTTCTATGTTTGGAGTTCCGGCTTCGAACTTGTTTGGAGGTGAAGTCCACGATGATTTTTTTAGTTCTACAGAATTTATCATTTTTCCTCCATAAAAGAACGGGTCAATTTCTTCTTCATGCTCTTTTGAAACGTACAATATTCCTATGCCTGTTGGAGCCATAATTTTGTGTCCTGAAAAAACCAGCGCGTCGCATCCAATTTTTTTTACGTTTATTTTTGTGTGAGGCACTGATTGCGCCGCGTCAAGTATTGTTATCGTTCCCGAATCTTTTGCTTTCTTGAATAATTCTTTTATTGGGTTTATGCTTCCTATAGCGTTTGATATGTGTGTGCAAGAGAATATTTTTGCATTTTTCAGCATTGCACCAAAATTTTCTGTGTCAAGAACAAAGTTTTTTACCGGAATTATTTTTAGTGTTGCTCCTGTTCTATTGCATAATTCCTGCCACGGAACCAGGTTGCTGTGATGCTCCATTTCTGTCGTTAAAACTATGTCTCCTTTTTTTATTTTGGGTTGTAATGAGTACGCCAGAGCGTTTATTCCCATTGTTGTTCCTGACGTGTGAATTATTTCTTCTGGCTTAGCTCCTATGAATTTTGCTGTGTTTTCTCTTGACGACTCAAAAATTTCTGTTGCTTTTTCTGCAATTGTATAAAGACCTCTGTTTACATTAACGCTTGATTCTTCCATGAATTTTTTTACTGATTCTATTACTTGTCTTGGTTTTAAAGCCATTGCCGCGCTGTCTAAATAGTGTGTTTTTCCTGCTATAGGGAAGTCCTTCTTCAATTTGCTGTTACTCATCATCTTTCAGCTCCATAATTCCCAGAATTCTTCTGGCATCTTCTCGTACTTTTTGCGGAAATTTTTCTATTCTTGATTCTATAAATCCTTTGACTATCAGAGTTCTAGAAATCTTTTCTGGTACTCCCCTTGAGCGAAGGTAGTGCATGTGTTCTGGATCTATGTTTGAAACGCTGGCGCTGTGGGAGCATTTTACTTCGTTGTTGTTTATTTCCAAGTTTGGCAGAATGCTTATTTTTGCGTCTTTTGATAGTGTTAGTGAATGAATTTTTTGGAATCCGTTGCTTTGGAATGATTCTGAATTTATTTTTGCAAGCCCATTAATTATAACACTTGAGTTATCATCTAACACTCCGAATACTTCTATGCTTGATGATGAATCTTTGCCTATGTGTTCTGATGTTGGGATTATTTCTATGTGATTGTCTTTTGATATGTTGTAAATGCAGTTTATTTTTCCTTTAGCATTGTTTTCTAGTATTATTTTTGGCGAGGTGAATGCTTTGCAATTTTTGTGGGCTTGAAACATGTTTATTTCAGATTTTTCTTTTCCTATAATTGTGTGGGCGGATATTAGTACTCCTGAAGTTTTATTTAATAGTACGAAGTTTAATCTTGATTCTTCATCAACAATTATTGTACAACTCCTGCACACATATCCTTGCCCTTCAGATTCATCTATTATTAGTGCTTCTGAACCCTTGCCTATTCTTATATTCCAATGGTCTGCGAATATTCCTTCTGAGTGTCTTGATATTATTTTTACTGTTGATGATTTATTTTCTGGTATTGTTACATCAACAATTTTTAAGCACCACCGTCTGAATATGTTTTTGTATGGCTCATTTACAAAAATAGTTTCTGACGGTACTGCGTCTGTTTCTGTGACTTTTGCGTTTTCTGAGTGTATAACTCTCTGGCAATTGCTTGGTTTTTCTATTACAGGAATAAAAATTTTTGGGTTTACGTGCAACCCGTAAGGTTTTTCTAGAATCGTTGTCATCCCAGGCTTCCCTCCATTTCCAAGTCTATTAGTTTGTTCAGTTCTACAGCGTATTCTAGTGGCAATTGTTTTGTTATTGGCTCTATGAATCCTGAAACTATCAATTTTTTTGCTTCTTCTTCTGATAGCCCTCTGCTCGTTATGTAAAATATTTTTTCTGGGCTTATTCTTCCGACTGTGGCTTCATGGGCTATTTGCGTTGAGTCATTTTCAACTTTTATGACTGGATAAGTATTGCTTTGCGACTTGTTGTCAATCATTAGTGCGTCGCATTCTACGGCGCTTTTCACGTTTGATGCTTGTTTTGATGAATGTATTATTCCTCTGTAGCTTGTTATTCCTCCGTCTATGCTTATGCTTTTGCTTGTTACATGGCTTGAAGTGTTTTTTCCTACATGGTATACTTTTGCTCCTGTGTCCTGGTTTTGTCCTTTTCCAGCAAATGCTATTGCTATGTGTTCTGTTCTCGACCTGTCGCCTTTCAGAATGGTGCATGGGTAGAGCATTGTACACCCGCTTCCTATATTTCCTCCAATCCATTCCATAATTCCATTTTCTTCTACGATCGCCCTTTTAGTGTTCAGGTTGAATGTATTTCTGCTCCAATTTTCTACACTGCTGTATCTAGCTCTTGCATTTTTTTTTACTATTACTTCAACGCATCCTGCATGTAGTGATGATGTTGTATATTGAGGAGCCGAGCAGCCCTCCACGTAGTGCATTTCTGCTTCTTCATCTACTATTATTAGTGTGTGCTCGAATTGTCCTCCTCTTTCTGCATTCATTCTGAAGTATGCTTGTAGCGGCGTTGTTAGTTTTACTTTTTTTGGTACGTATATGAATGTTCCTCCGCTCCATACTGCTCCGTGCAATGCCGCGAATTTGTGTAATGTTGGTGGAACACAGGTCATAAAGTATTCTTTTACTATTTCTGGATACTTTTTTAGTGCTGCGTCCATGTCTTCAAATATTATTCCTTTTTCTTCCCACTCTTTTTTTAGGTTGTGGTAGAGAATTGTTGATTCATACTGCGCGCCCGCCCCGCTGAGTGCTTTTTTTTCTGCTTCTGGTATTCCTAATTTTTCAAAAGTTTTCTTTATTTCTTCCGGCAATTCTTCCCAACTTTTTGCATTTTTTTTAGAGTTTGGTACTTGGAAATATTTTATATTTTGCATGTCCAGTTTTTCTAGCGATGGCCCCCATGCAGGCATTTTCATTTCTTTGAATAATTTTAGGCAGTGCAGTCTTTTTTGTAGCATCCACTCGGGCTCGTTTTTATGTTTTGATATTAATTCTACTATTTCTTCGCTTATTCCTTGAGGCGCCTCCAACTCAAGGTCAACGTTGTCTTTCCAGTCATGCATTTGTGTTATGCTTATTTCTGCCATTAATTCCACCTTCCTGAAAAGTCGAAGCATTCATTGCAGGAATTTTTTGTCTTGTTAATATTGTGGCATATTGAGCATACTTGTCTTTTCTTCCATGAATCTAATAATATTTTTTGTGTTCCTGCTTTTACATCTTTTGGTGTTTTTGCGGTTTTTGAAAGCTTTTCTACTGATTTTAAAGTGCTCTCATCTAGTTTTGTTCCTGTTGCTCTTTTTGATTTTATATAGTTGGTTACTGCCGCGGGCGTTATTCCTAGTAATTCTGCAATCTTTTTTTGATGAACTCCCATTCTTAATGATTCTATTGCAAAAGCTCTTCTTACTGCTGGTAACAAGTATAACGATTCTAATTCTTGCGGATGTAATAGTCTCATTCAAAATCCCCCGTATTAACGATAGTTAATAATGGTATTTAAAGCTTTCGTGGTAGTCGGATTTCCAGAATAAACGACGGCTTACTTTCCAAACAAAATTCTAATCAAACTTCTTTCTCCTGCGTCTTCTCTTTCTTTTTCTTCTTCACTATCAGTTTTTTGTGTTGTTGCATATATTCCTGTTGCTAATGTTGGTGGTAGTGGACTGCATTGAACTGCTTTATGTTGTAATTTTGTTGCCACCCCGTGTTTTTCTGTGTTCTTGTTGAATGGCCCGCAGTCGAATGCGTACATTACTATTGCAGTGCTTATTAAGTATATTGCGTGGTCTCTGTGTATTCTTGCTAGTTCTCTTAATCCATGAATTGTGTAATCATAAAATCTTCTTAGTGTTCCTTTCTCTTCTTTACCGCGTCCATATTTCGCATTGTTGCCATGTAATATTGATGCCGCATTTCTATTTCTCTGCGTTGACCACATAACTTCACTTCTTCGTCCTCCTTCTTCTAATAATATTGCTTTTTTGAATGTTATTATTGGAACTTCCCTGTAAGTTATGCTGGTTTCTGTTTCTTCCTCCATGGAATATCCTTCTAAGTGGCTGAATTCTATAACCGCATTTCCTGAGTTTTGATCTATTTCTTTTACAACTCCATAGCTTCCTCTTGTAGCGAGAGTTTCTGAACCTGCATCTTGAGTCATAACTACTAAATCTCCTGTTTCTGGTGTTTCGTCAACTAGTGCCAACATTCCTTCAAGCGTTATGTTTTGTTCTGCTGTTCTCCCGCTTATGTCGTCTCTAACTTTAACTGCTATACTTTTTGCTTCTTCTGTTATATTTTTTACTTTTTCAGGATTTTTCTTTGCGTAGTCTACAATTCCTTCAACTACTCTGTGATACATTTTTCCATTGGGTAATCTATACAACAATCTTTTCAGTCCTTCTCTTACTGCTTTCTCTTTCCAATCCTCAGTTGCGTCCCTTTTAACTGGAGGCATTTTCTTGTCACCTTGTAAAAAATTACTCGAGTGTAGAACTATTTAAATCATTTGACACATTTTCAGTGTATTTAAATTTACTCAACAGTATCCACTCAATAGTATCTGAACATGTCTTTTAATGCTAGAATTATTTTTTCAGCTAATTCTTTTTTGTCTTGATATTTCTTGTTTACTGTTTCTATCGTTGTATCCTCATTTTCGGGAACCAAATTTCTTAAATGATCGTTATTCGCGTGAATCGTTGTTACACATCTCATTATGATTTCGTTTTCGTGAATCATTCCTGTTATTGTTGTCTTGGATATTTTCTTCAGTCCTTCTTTATTTAGCGTCCAGCATTCTCCGCTAGTGCTTTTCATTCTGAAAGCATTAATCCCGATACTTTCACATATTGATAATACTGCCTCTTCATGCTTTGATACGGTTATGCTTTCTTCGGCTACTCTTCCACTGGGCATTTTTTGTTCTTGTAATGTTTTTAGTTTTAGGAAGTGAATTATTTTTATATCTTCCGGGCTTGTATAATATGATTTTTGTTTTCCTGGAATAACTCTTATTTTTGCTTTTTTGCTTAGGTATTCTCCAAATATTTTTGCATCAACAGGGTTTAATACAAATATTGGTTCTGGGAATTCTACTGCCAAATAATCTTTTCCATGAGGTCTTGATACTTCTATAATGTTCTGCGTTCCTACGCTTAATAGAGAACTCATATTTTAACCCCTCAAAAACGACTACTTTCCTTTAACTCTACTCGTTATCCTGTCTAATTCTTGAATGTTTGATGTTAGTTCGGGCAACATTTTTGTGAATACTTTTTCCATTGCTTTTATGTCTGTTCCAACGTCTAGTAATGTTTTGTCGTAATCTCCTATTTTTCCTATTAGTGCTTGGTGTAAATTTTTTACATCGTCTTTTAGATCAGTAGTCATTTGTGAGAATTGTTCTAGTTTTGCTCCCATTACTGCTACGTCTTCTTTTAACTTTTGCACGTCTTTATTCAGTGAATCAAATTTTTCTTGGGCAACGCTTTCAGCTACTTGTTCTACATCTGCGTACCCGTACTGATTTCCTTGTTGCTGGTACGCTGGTGGTGCTTCTTGCATTGTTTGAGGGTATGGTTCTGGTCCTACTTGGGGTGTTGCTTGGTTTAGCGCGTCTATTGATTGCGCAGTGTTATACCCATCTCTTTGTAATGCTTCTACCGATTGTTGTGGGTCGAACCCTTGCTGTTGTAACGCCATCGCTCTCTCCACTGGTGGTGACCCGAATGGCGCGGCCTGAGTGTCGCTCTTTTTGCTTCCGAACAATCCCATTAATTAGCACCTCTATTTGTTCTCTATTAGTTCAATTCTTCTATTGCATATTTAAACGTTTCCACTGTTCTCGTCATCGTCTTGTTTTTTTCCTATTCTTTCATCAATTCTTTTTTGTAATGTTTCTTCAGTTATGAATTTTAGCGGGTTCCATAACTCTATATATTTTCTTAGTGTTGTAACGTCTTGTTTTGTTGCTGCTAGCTGCAATTCTTTCAGTATCACCAGCATTTTTCCTTCTAATATTTTTAGTCCTCTTCTGACATCGTATGTTTGCTGTTGTTGGTCTTTTGCGTCTTTCAAATTTTTTTTGTGGTACGCTATCATGTTCTCTTCTAAGAATTTGAACCTTTTTCTCATATCGTTGATTCTTTCTTCTACAACTCTTATTCTTGCGTTGAGCGCGTTGATTTCTTCTCTTCCGGCATCGATAGGCATTTCAGAATTTTGTCCTTCATTTTGAGGTGCCATTCTGACAAGATTTATATATGGTTGTTTTTAAACTTATTGAATTGTTAGTAAGCGACAAAATAACTCATAGAATAAATCGCTTATTAATATACGTTGGACATAACAAATTTTATGATTTACTTATGTTTGACATTATGTGTTAAACGTGTAAAAAACGCGTTAAAAGAGGGGTTATGCCTGCTTGTGGTGAGTATGAGGTTGTTAGGGAGGGCGAAGAGGCTACGGTTCGTATTCTTTGCGATGAGTGTCCTTTTTTTCCTTCATTAGAGGATGATCCTCAAGTTTTTTCTATGATTATGAAAGTTTTGTTGGAGGTCGGCCCTGTTTCCAGGCTTATTCTTGTTCAGAAAAGGGATTATGAGTATACTTACGAGCAGACTCAATTGCTTGTGCAGCTTGCTAGGAAGGTTAAGGATATTATGGGTATGCGTATTGGTAGCGGTCTTATTTCTTCTCAGGAAGCTATGAGGTATCTTTCTCAGCGCTACTCTATGCTTCAAAATATTATTCAGCAGGGTTTGAAGAGTGATCCTATTGGTGCTTTTCTCGACTTGCAGTCTTTGATTGAGAGTGATGAATCTTTTTTGTCTAGCGGCATTGTTCAGGGCAAGCATTATGTCGAAAGGTTTCTTGATACTTTGAAACTTTTACAGCATGAACTTTTGCAATTGCAGCTTATTCAGCAATCTCTGCCTCATCTTAAGGGTTTGATGGTCGGTGATCGTAGTATTTATCGTAGATTGTTTTCTCCAATTATAAGGCCTGACTTCATGTTTACTAAGCTTATGGCTTCTTATCCTGTTGAGGGTGAGGAGCTTGAAACTTAT
Source organism: Candidatus Woesearchaeota archaeon (assembly GCA_016203445.1). GTDB lineage: Archaea > Nanobdellota > Nanobdellia > Woesearchaeales > ARS49 > JACQMS01. The sequence continues at coordinate 8,727 of JACQMS010000033.1, read as the reverse complement.
ACTTTTAATGGTAATGAGGTTACTATTTTCAAATCTCCTAGTAGCGTTCAATACTTGTATCATGTTATACCTCCAGAATTCACTCTTACTGAGGATAGGTATGAATTGTTGGATAGTGCTAGAAAAATTTTGGCGGAGCACCAGCCTAAAAAGTCTGAGTTTGTTGATCCTAAGCGTATTAGGGATGTTTTTTGGAATGTCAGCATGGATCTTTTGGATGAACTTGCATCTTATAAGGGTATTCAGTTGCGTCTTAAGGAGAAGGAGCAGTTGGCTAACATTCTTGTAAGGTACACTGTTGGTTTCGGTCTTATAGAGGTTCTTTTGGAGGATGATAAGATTCAGGATATTTCCGTTAATTCTCCTATGGGTAAAACTCCTATTTTTATAGTTCATCAGGACTATGGTGATTGTACTACTAATATTATTCCTACACTTCCGGAGTCTGAGTCTTGGGCTTCAAAATTGAGGCTTATTTCTGGCCGCCCTTTGGATGAGGCTAACCCTATTCTTGATACTGAGTTGGAGCTTCCTAATGCTCGTGCTAGAGTTGCTGCTGTTAATGCGCCTCTTAACCCTTCGGGGCTCGCTTACTCTTTTAGACGTCATAGGGATAAGCCTTGGACTTTGGAATTGTTTATTAAGAATGGTATGATGAATTCTTTGGGTGCTGGATTGTTGAGTTTTCTTATTGATGGTGCTAGAACTATGCTTATTGCTGGTACTAGGAGCTCTGGGAAGTCTTCGCTTCTTGGTTCTTTAATGGTTGAGATTATGAGGCGTATTAGAATTATTGTTATTGAGGACACTTTAGAACTACCAAGCTCTTCATTGAAAGATTTGGGGTATAATATTCAATCATTAAAGGTTGCTTCAGCTCTTACTAAGGGTACTACTGAGGTTAGTGCTGATGAGGGTATTAGGACTACTTTGAGGCTTGGTGATTCTTCTCTTATCGTCGGAGAGGTGAGGAGTGTTGAAGCGATTGCTCTCTATGAGGCTATGAGGGTTGGTGCTCTTGCTAATACTGTTGCTGGCACTATTCATGGTGATTCTCCTTATGGTGTTTTTGACAGGGTTGTTAATGATCTTAGGGTTCCGAGGACTAGTTTTAAGGCTACTGATATTATTGTTGTTGCTAACCCTATTCGTAGTCCTGATGGTCTTCACCGCTGGAGGAGGATTACTAGGATTACCGAGGTTAGAAAACATTGGGAGGATGATCCCGTGGCCGAGGGGGGTTTTGTTGACTTGATGAAGTATAATGCTGAAACTGATACTCTTGAGCCTACTCAAGAGCTTATTAATGGTGATTCTGAAATGATTAAGGCTATAGGTGCCAATGTTAAGGAGTGGGCAGGTAATTGGGATGCTATTTGGGAGAATATTTTGTTGAGGGCGAAGATTAAGGATACTATTGTTAAAACTTCTAAGAGGGTTGGTGACCCAAAAATATTGGAGGCAGAGTTTGTTATAAAGTCTAATGATGCGCATCATAATATTTCTGAGAGGGTTCGTGATGAGGATGGATATCTTAATACTGATAGAATTTTTTCTGAGTGGAGTGATTGGTTGGAGAGGGAGCTGAATGGACGATCTGGTGTCAAAGTATAAGGAAAAGTTGGAGGCCGAGCTTGGCGACAGGTTGAGGCACGGTGGTTTGGGTATTTCTCAGCAATCTTCTCAGGGTTCTGCTGGTTCTTCAAGTATTACTTCTAGGGAGTATGAGCAGTTTAGGACTGAAAGGCTTCCTGCGGAATTCACTATTTACGAGAAGGCTTGTGGTGTTGCGGGTAATTTTTTTACTGTTAATCTTGGTGTTGGTAAAACTAAAGAGTTGGAAGAAAATATTAAGGTTTCTCATCTTAATGTTAAGCCGGGCAATGTTTCTTCACTTGCTATAACTTCTTTAGTTTTGTGCATAATTATTGGTATAATTCTTGGTATTCTTGCCGGCTTTTTTTTCCTTACAACTTTTTTGATTATTGGTATTTTGTTGTTCTTTATTTTGTTGAGGGTTCCTACTATTCTTGCTTCTAGCTGGCGTATGAGGGCCAGTAATCAGATGGTTTTGTGTATTTTTTACGTTGTTACTTATATGAGGCATACTTCTAATATTGAGCGTGCTATAGAGTTTGCTTCTCAGCACTTGACTCCTCCTTTATCTCTTGATTTGAAAAAGGTTTTGTGGGATGTTGAATCCGGCGCGTATAGCAATATTAGGGATTCTTTGGAGGCGTATTTGTCGTCGTGGAAACAGTTTAATATGGAATTTGTTGAGGCTTTTCATCTTATAGAATCTTCATTGTTCGAGCCTTCTGAGGAGAGGCGTCAGGCGTTGCTTGATAAATCTTTGGATGTTATTCTTGAGGAGACTTACGAAAAAATGTTGCATTATGCTCATAATTTGAAGAGCCCCATTACTACTTTGCACATGCTTGGTATTATGCTTCCGATTCTTGGTCTTGTAATTCTTCCGCTGGCGGTAAGCTTTACGGAATCTATTAAGTGGTATCACTTGCTTATGTTTTACAATGTTATTCTTCCTGCTATTGTTTACTATCTTGGTAAGAATATTCTTGCTACTAGACCTTCTGGTTATGGTGATATGGATATTTCTGACCTTAATCCAGAGCTTAAAAAGTTTAAGTATGTTAGGATTCCTTTAGGCAATAGGGAGTTGTTGATTCATCCTGGATGGGTTGCAGGAATATTATTCGCAGTTTTGTTCGTCGCAGCTCTGAGTCCTGTGATAATAAATATTGTTAGTCCTGGCACTGATTACCAAATTTCTAAATCTTTTAAAATGTTTGATTTCGAGGCGAAAAATATTACTAATACTGCTACTGGCAGGGTGACCACTACTTATACGGGTCCTTATGGTATTGGCGCGTCGATTCTTAGCTTGTTGTTTCCTTTGAGTTTTGGTTTGTCTTTGGGTTTGTATTTTAAGTTGAGGAGTTCTAATGTTATCAAGGTTCGTGATGATGCTAAGCGTTTGGAGGAGGAGTTTGCCGCGTCTTTATTCCAGCTTGGTAATCGTTTGGGTGATGGTATTCCTGCGGAGATTGCTTTTGGTCGTGTTGCGGAAGTTACTAGGGGTACTCAGTCTGGAACTTTTTTTGAGCTTGTTAGCAAAAATTTGGTGCGTGTTGGTCTTAGCTTGCAGGATGCTTTGTTTCACCCTCAATACGGCGCGGTTAAACAATTTCCTTCGAATATTGTTTTGAGCTCTATGAAGGTTTTGACTGAGAGTATTAAAAAGGGTCCCAGGATTGCATCGCAGGCTCTTCTTAACGTTTCTCGTTACATTAAAGAAATTCATCGTGTTGATGAGCGGCTTAAGGATTTGATGTCAGATATTATTTCTGATATGAAATCTCAAATTCATTTTTTGGCTCCTACAATTTCTGGTATTGTTGTTGGTATTACTAGCATGATTACTCTTATTCTTAGAGCTCTGGCTCAAAGAACCCAGCAGTTGACCGCGCAGGGTGCCGGTTCTGGTTTTAAGGTTAGCATTCCTAACATGCTCGGCGGTGGCGGTGGTATTCCTACTTATTTTTTTCAATTAATTGTCGGTATTTACATTGTTCAAATATTGTACATTTTGACTGTTTTGTCTAATGGTATTGAGAATGGTGTTGATGATCTTGGAGAGAAGCATGCTCTCGGCAACAATTTGATTAGGAGCACTATGATTTATACAATTCTGACGCTCATAGTAATGATTAGCTTCAACGCTATAGCTGTCACGATTATGAGTTCAACGTTGAAATGATATGAATAAAAATTCAAAATGTTGGAACCGTTATGCACACAACTTTTTTAAGTGAGCCAGTTATTTCAATGATTATTGTGTGTTTGGGGTGGGTATGGGCTGGATTCAGGAATTGGCCGATTTAGTCGGATCATTGAACTTTTTAAGTATCGTTCATGAATACGAGCAGGGATTAAAATATAGTAATGGCAGTGTTGTCGATGTACGCATTAGAAGAACGGTAAAAGAGTTGGAAGATATTGTTGTTCAGGAAAAAGATGTTGTTAAACAATTTTCTAACAATTACTTTTCTTTTTTTGGCTCATCAATTCTTCTGCCTTTTAAGCGTCCATCATTGCCTAAGGGTTATAGAATTAGTTTTTTGACTGGCCGGCCTGCGCATTTTAAGAGGTATGAACGTGATAAAATTCTCAGGTGTGGATTATACTTTCACTGGCCTATATTTGAAGATATAGTGACTGATCATAAGCAGGAGAAAGTTTTAAACCTTCAATACATAACCGTTCCTACAATAGAAAGTTCTCCTGATAGTAAAGAGGTGACGATAAGTTGTAATATACGCTATGAATTGATGGATTTTTACAAAGCGTACAATGAAGTTTATGATTATGAAGCTAGTTTAAGGGATCACACTTTGTCGATACTTGCAGTTTATAGTCGTGGGAAGAATTATGATTTTTGGAAGGCTCCGAAATCAATAGAGATTCTTGAAGATGAAGTTTTGAAAGAACTTAGAAAAATAGTGACAGAAAAATGGGGTTTGAAAGTTCACAAAGTTTACATTACTGATGTTGTGAAAGGAACTGTGCAGAGGCATTTGCATGAAGGGCCTTCAATCGGCGCAATAAACATATTAACACCTCCTGTTTCTTCTTCGCAGAATTAAGCCTCTGGAGAGAGTTGCACTCTCGACCTGCTGCTTACGAAGCAGCCGCAATGGCTACTATGCTACAGAGGCGCGTAAAAATCATTTCACATTTTTCAGTATTTCTTTACTTGTTTTTAGTTTTGACTGGCATGAATTGCATATTTCGTGTTTTTTTCCTTTTTCATCTTTTATTATTGTTCCAAGTATTTTGTCTAGGAATGTTTTTTGTACTTCTTGGCCGCAAATATCGCATTTTGTCATGCTTGTTGTGTATACTGCTTTGTTTTTAAATTCTGCTACTTATTAGTAAGCGACAAAAGTAACTCATAGAATAAATCGCTTACTAATATACGCTGGACATAACAATTTTATGAGTTATGGTGAGGGCACTAATTAATTAATAGGAAAACCTCACTATATACGTTGGCAGTTGCAAAAATATGCAATTAAAAATTAATTGCCAACATAATAATTATGTCCGACATTATATTGTAATGAGTCGGGCTTCGGCGAGAATATTTTGGTGGACAGCTTACCGGGTTTCCCACAACTGAGTGCAGTACACCCCGGTACGGTGGCGTGCTTGACTTCCGTGTTCGAAATGGGAACGGGTACGCCACGCCCCTATGGCCGTCTTTGTCTTGGTGTAGGGGAATGTTTAAAAATGTTGCTCTTTTACCTCTCTTAATGGTCTTGTATAATGATGTTGTGAAGAGGTTTTCTTTGCCTTCTTGGGATGATCTTGACAAGTTTTTTGATCTTGATGGTATTAAGGATGATGAGAAGTCTTTGAGGGAGGCTCGTAAGAGTGTTTCTGAGCGTGTTCATTTTGTTGTTACTATTCTTGAGCATATTTTGATGCCTGATCCTAATAGTTATGTTGAGTTGTATGAGTGTCGTTGTGTTGAGGATGGCGATAAGGATAGGCTTCTCGATGTTTTCAAAAAGTTTATGATTCTTGACAGAAAATTGTTGATTGGTTCTCTTAGTTCTTCTGATGATATTGATGCTTCTCTTGTTAGGGAGGGGTTTTCTGTTTACAAGGAGCAGATTTCTTCTGTTTTGAAGTATTTGGTGAAGGTTCAAAAATCTTGGAGTGATATTTCTGATATTAAGGAAGTTCTTGGTTATCTGGGGTGATTTTTGTGAATATTGTTGTTCTTGGCATGCAGGGTGCTGGTAAGGGTACTCAGGCTGGCTTGCTTAGGGATCATTTTCAGATTTCTCATGTTTGTACTGGTGATATTTTTCGTGAGGAGTTTCGTAAGGGTTCAAAGCTTGGTGTTAAGGCTCATTCTTTTTGGGGTAAGGGTAATCTTGTTCCCGATGCTGTTACTAATAATCTTGTTCGTGAGCGTTTGAATTGTTCTGATTGTGTTAATGGTTTTGTTCTTGATGGTTATCCTAGGACTGTTCCTCAGGCAGAATTTTTGGAATCTATTTCTAGAATTGATTTTGTTATTGATTTGGAATTATCTGAGGATATCGCCATTAAGAGGCTTTCTAGTAGGGAGCAGTGTTCTAAGTGTGGTAAACTTCACGGTCTTGACGTGCCTCCCAAAGTTTTGGGTATTTGCAATACTTGTGGTGGTAAGCTTTACAGGCGTGATGATGATACTCCTTCAAAAATTAAGGTTCGTATTGCTGAGTATAAGAAGAAGACTTTGCCTTTGTTGGAGTATTATTCTTCTCAGGGTAAGTTATTCACTGTTGATGCTGGTAAATCTATACAAGAAGTTTTTGTTGAGATTCACGAATTATTGGGATGAGTACAGTTTTACGTTCTTGTTCTTTGCAGAGTAATGGTTGTTATTCTTGGGTTGAACAAACTTGTGGTTCTTATTGTAGTAATGGCGCTTGTTATGGCAGTACTACTTGCACTCCAGGATTTATTGGTGTTAAGAGTTGTGATGGTAATAATGTTGTACAAAATTATCGTACTGGTGTTGTTAGTAGTAATCAGTGCGTTGAAGAGTCTAGAATCGTTGAGAGTTGTAGTAATGGTTGTTCCACTGGTTCTTGTATTATTGTTCAACAATGTACTCCTCCTAAAGTTTTAATTAATGGTGTTTGTAGTGATTCAGTAATACAGTGTTCACCACCAAAAATTTTACAAAATGGAGTTTGCGTAACCTCTACTAGTAATACTACTAGAATTGATTGTTCAACAAAGACTGGTAGTGATAAGTATTCTTGTTATTTTGATAATAGGCTCTGTAGAAAAAGTCCTCTGCCACCCTCCACGAGTTCCCTTCACAACTGTTTTGCGTCCGTTGCGGGGTGATGCCTCATCTGGGGACGCAGGACAATAATCACCATGTAAAGGAGCGAGTTGGCGGCAGAGGTCGAGCTATTCGAGATTTTCTACAGAGCCACTTAATAGGAAAGTTTAAATAATAGAGATATTTATTATTCTTATGAGTTTTAAAAAAGGGAATTTTTCTACATCTAGTTTGACCGTTGGATTTTTTATTGTTGGTATTGGTGGAATTTATGGTTCTATAACTCAAGATTTTAAAATTGGCGGTTTTATCATAGCTATTGGTGGAGCAATTGCTGCATTAGGAGATGTGTTATCATGATAAGTTTGAATCAAGCATCAATAATAATTTTGTCAATAAGTTTGATAATACTAGCTGTTAAAAAGAAATTCTTTTTAGCAGCAATACTGGCGGTATTAATGCTTGTCATAGCACTATCAGCAAAATAAATGATAGAATAAATAATATTAAAGTTTAAATAATGGAAAGATTTTTTTTGTTGTTCCATGACTGTTCGTAAACGTATAGGCAAGTTAAGATCACTGAGGGGACACTTCACTGGGTTGATGGTGATGGTAATGTTTGGGAAGCACCGCCTAAAAAGCGCCGGAGGAAGAGCAATGCGTAAAACATTACTATTGATATCGATAATTATGGCATTACTAACTATCAACATTGTTAGTGCTGATGATAATACTGCAAGTAATGCTTCAACAAGTACTACTGTTATTCCTGGAACTTTTACTATACTTGGAACTTTATTTTTGTATTTGATCACTTGTAAATATCAAAAGTCAATATCAAAATTTTGTTTTATGAATTCTGTTGCATAGCATCCTTTTGAGAGGAAGAATTTTAGTGTTACTTTTTTCTTTTCTTTGAATATTTCATCGTTTTCAAATTCTACTTTCAGATTTTCTGCTTTACAGTGTACTTTTCTGATTCCTCCTTCGCTTGATATTTCGGGTATTATTCTTATAACAAAACTTTTTGTTGTCAGCCGATCATTTCTTAATTTTTCTGATAATTCTGGATGTTCTGCAATGTTTGTTCCGAATCCGGGCAGCGGGCATTCTTCAATATTTCTCTTTTTCTGAACTGATTCTTTTACGCACTCATTCCATATTTTTGACTGGTATGAGTGTATATATATTTTTAATTTTTGTATTGGTATTGTTTTTATCGCTCCAACAAAATTTTTAGGATTTTTCTCCGCGAACTCTTCAACTTCATTGTTTGTTTTTCTTAGTAATTCAACGACTTTTTCGTATTCTTTTTTCAGAATTTTTAGTCCTATTTCAGGATTTCTTTCTCCGAATCTTTGGCTTCCAAAATAATTTACAAATTTTTCATTTATTATTGGTATCTTGTCTACATTTCTTACCGTTATTGTGAATTTGTTTCCTTTGTTTAATCCTAGTGATACTGGTCTTTCTGATCTTCCTATTATTTTTACACTTATATTTTCAGTTGCTATCTCTTTTATATTTCCTTTTGCGCTGCACGTTTGTGTTGTTATTGCTTTTTTGTCTTTGTTTCCTGAGTACCCTATTCTTTTTAGTGGAATTCTCCAAATTTTTGATAATGATTGTAATGCGTCTATAGTGTTCATATTTTTCTTTTTGAGTAAGAATAATGTGTACTCTCCGCAATTTTTTGGGGATATTGTCGTCACTTCTTCAACGATAAAATCCTCGGGAATGTGTTTGATGACAGTCATGCTCTTCGTGAGCAAAGAATAGTATAAAAATATTACACTTATTAGTTATATTAGTAAGCGACAAAAGTAACTCATAGAATAAATCGCTTACTAATAT
>JACQMS010000032.1 GCA_016203445.1 Candidatus Woesearchaeota archaeon | reverse complement strand
TGTTGGTTGCGGCCTGATAAGTTTCATAGTACATAGCATGCGTTGCCACCTATATATAAATGTTTTGTTTTTTGCCACTCATAAGTAGTTCTCTTTAGTCGCACTGCAAATCTCTCTCATAAGCTTTTTATAACTCTGGACTACAATGTGCTACGAAAGAGTTTTGGTAGGCACGAATGAAAATTTGCATCATCACAGAATATTACCCTCATGAAGGAAAGATAACGGGTGGCGCAGAGTCAAGAGTGTGGAATTTGTCAAGAGAATTATCAAAACGACACAACGTTCACATTATCTGCACGAGGCAACCAGGACAACCAAAAAAAGAAGAATATTCAAACATACAGGTCCACAGGGTTGGGCCGATGATAAAGTACACAAATAATATCAGTATTATGAAGAGAATTCTCTTCTCAATATCGGCAGTGCAAAAATCTTTACAATTAGATTATGATATAATTGAAGGAGCATCATTCCTCTCGTACATGCCTGCAGGAATCTCGGGAGTGCTAAAAAGAAAACCAAGAATTGCAACATACCATGAAGTATGGATAGACAAATGGACAAAAGTGAAAGGAATTAGAGGAATATTCGGAGAAATATGGGAAGCAACAGCACTTCTTATTCCATGGACTAACATCATAAGCGTCAGTGAGTACACAAAAAAAAAATTATCAAGACGAGGAATACACACTGTTGCTGTAGTGCCTAATGGTATACAAGAAGTAAGAAGTGAGAAGAAAGAAGAAAGAAAAAAAGAAGAGATACTATGCATATCAAGACTCACAAAACAAAAAAGAGTTGATACACTGCTTCACGCAATAGCACTCCTAAAAAAACAACGCCAAAGAATACACTGCACAATTATAGGTCAAGGAGATGAAAGAGAAGCATTGGAACATCTTGCATTGGAACTCAATATAAAAAATAATGTGAAATTCCTAGGATACGTTGAAGAAAAAAAAATAGTAGAAGACTATCTTGCCACGGCAACGATTTACTGTTCACCATCAACACTTGAAGGTTTTGGAATTACACTCCTAGAAGCATACGCACACGGAACTCCTGCAATTATTACAAAAATACCTGCATATTTTGAAGTGACAAAAGGAAAAGGGGCTCTCTTTTTTTCTCAAGGAAATACAGAAGAATGCGCGCAACAAATACACAACATACTTACAAATAAAAAACAATGGGGGCGATTAAGCACGGAAGCATATGAACACTCAAAAAAATACCACTGGAATAAGATAGTAAAACTAGTAGAAGAAGTGTATGGGCGTTCGGGACGCCGGACTTGAGATATGAGATTTGTTAATTGTCTACATATTCTTTTCTATGTACTCTTCAATAAACAGCTTCTTTTTTATATTGAGAGACAACTCCAACCCATAGTGAGTAGGTTTTGAAAGAACAAGTTCTTCACGAATAAGATCTGATACTACTGCACTAATAACTTTAGAATCTCTTGAATGACCAGGCAATCCTTTTTGCATGTTATGAATGTTTGTGTGTTTACCCATCCAGCAACGCATATCAAAAAGTTTTTTTAGAATGTGTAATTTTATTTGTTCATAAAATCTATCTGAAGCCATAAAAAACACTATTTATAACTACTATTTATAGTTTTTGTTTTGATAACTTGAGTTCTTGAAATAGAAACATTTAAAAGATAGTATACCGTACAGTACGGTGTCATGGAAGAAGAAAGCATCTTTGTAGGATATTTTGGAGATACACCACTTGTAAGGATCATGAACTTTCTCATCCTTGGAAAAGATTTTGACTATTCCATGACTGAAATAGCTGAAGGTGCGGGAGTTGGATGGACATCTTTCACGAGAGCATGGAATACGCTTCTCAAAAAGAATTCCGTAGTCCATACTAGAGATATAGGTAAAGCAAAACTTTTCAAGCTTAATACCGCAGACGCGACGATAAAAAAGATTGTGCGACTGCACTGGGAGATAATAAAAGAGGAAACAAATAAACATCTCTCAAAAAAAGAAATAGAAATCAAAGCATAAGAAAATAAAAAAGGCGATATCATGAAACTATCGTTCCACAAACCAAGATTTTTAAGACAGACTACTCAACACCACAAAGAAGATATATCATTC
>JACQMS010000037.1 GCA_016203445.1 Candidatus Woesearchaeota archaeon | reverse complement strand
ATTTTTGCAACTGCCAACGTATATAGTGAGGTTTTCCTATTAATTAATTAGTGCCCTCACTATAACTCATAAAATTTGTTATGTCCAACGTATATTAGTAAGCGATTTATTCTATGAGTTACTTTTGTCGCTTACTAATAAACCGCAAACTATTTAAACAAGAATAAACGAGTTCACAAAAAATGACAGACCCCAGAATTCTGCGAACAGCGAGAATATTAGTTGATTACAGCACTAAAATAAAAAAAGGAGAAAAAGTAAGAATAAACACAGATCCCTTAAGCACTCCGTTAGCAAAAGAAATATACAAATTATGCATACAAAGAGGAGCATACCCGTCAGTAAATTGCTCACTGCCGGGATTTTCATACACTTACTACAAACACGCAAGCGAAGAACAACTAAAAAAATTTCCGGAAGTATCAATGTACGAAGCCAAAAAGACACAAGCATGGATATCAATAAGCGGCGAGGACAACACAAGAGAGCTCACAAACGTAGACCATGAAAAATTAACACTGAGAAGAAGAACAACAAACAAACTATCAGAATGGATATTAAACCACACCAGATGGGTAGGATTTGATTACCCCACGAACGCCCTAGCTCAAGATGCAGGAATGTCGATGGAAGAATACGAAGATTTCGTTTATGGAGCAGTACTATTAGACTGGAAAAAGTGGTCCAAAAGAATGGAAAAATTACGAGATGCAATGAACAAGACTAATGAGGTCCGAATAGTAACAGACGATACAGACTTGAAAATGAGCATAAAAGGAAGAAATGCAGTAATAGGCGACGGAAGATACAACATGCCTGACGGAGAAGTGTTCACTGCACCGATAATTGAGAGCGTTCAAGGACATATAAACTTTCAATATCCTGCAATATACAACGGTAATGAAGTTGAAGGAGTAAGAATAGAGTTCAAGAACGGAAAAGCGGTGAACGAGAAAGCAACAAAAAACCAAAAATTTCTGACAGCAATGTTGAACACAGACAAAAGAGCAAGATACCTTGGAGAGCTAGGAATAGGAGCAAATTATGGAATAACAAAATTCACTAAAAACATATTATTCGACGAGAAAATAGGAGGAAGTATACACATAGCATTCGGGTCAGCATACAAAGAATGCAAAGGAACAAACAAAAGCGCGCTTCACTGGGACATGATAAAAGACTTAAGAAGGGGAGGAGAATTATACTTCGACGGAAGACTAGTGCAAAAGAATGGAAAGTTCAGGTTGTAGTTCTTCTTTCTTTTGCGAGTTATTTACTCCTCACTACTCTCAACTCTTTAGATAACTTCGTCAAATTCCTCGCGCTGCCAATTCCCACCACAACGTCATCCTCAATTCTAATGCCAAAATTTCCTTTAACGTAAACCCCGGGCTCAACAGTAACAATCATGTTTTCCTTCAACAACATTTTCGCCCTTTTCTTTCTTTTGGGTATATCATCATGAACTTCTATTCCTAGACTATGACCTATACTATGAATAAATTCTTTGGAGTGTTTTCCGAGCATTCCCCGCGCCGTTGTATCCACTTCCTCAAATGTATTCCCGGAAACACACTTTTGTATAGCAAATTCTTGAGATTTCAGAACGAGTGCATACAATTTTTTTTCTTTAGTGGTTGGATTTCCAACATAAAAAGTTCTTGTAATATCAGCACAATAACCGTTCTTTTTCACACCATAATCTATAACCAGAAATCCTTTGAGCAAAACACTCTCAGGTTCATGATGAGGAAAAGAAGCATTCTTTCCTGAAGCAACAATAGGAGGAAAAGCAGGTTCGCAACCAAGATCAATAGTTCTCTTAAGCAAAAAATCTGCAATGCCTTTCTCAGTCTTTAGAAAAGGCATATTTTCCAAAACTTCAACAAACAATCCTTCAGTAACTTCAATACTCTTCTCAATATTTTTTATTTCTTCAACATTCTTAACACTCCTCAAATCATAAACAATGTTTGATATATCCCTAACCGTTCCAAACCTTTTTTTCAAACCCTTCAACTCGTTAACACTCAAAACATCAGCATTAATCCCAACAACCCTAGCTCGAGGAAAATGCTCTTTCAAACAATCCCAAAGATTTTCTTTAGGCCTAACAACTTCTATGTTGGTTTTATCACGCAACATATCATACTCGAAACCTGGAATAAACAATTTAGGACTTTTATTTTTAGGAATTGCAAGAAGCCCCAAGTCAACATCAAGCCCTCCAGTAAAATACGCAATAGAAGAATCCTTCTTGCCATAAGAAGCATTAAGAAATACTGCGATATCAACACCCTTAACAGCCAAAATTTTTTGAAAATCCAACAACCTCATAAAAATCATTCCTACCTGCCAACAATAGAGTCCAACTCCTTATGAAGAACGGCAAGATTACCCCTGCTAAAAGATTTTCTAACAGGCTCCAAAATATCAATAATAAATTCGCCAACAGAAAATTTCAAATCAACAGGGTGCAAAGAACCACTAGAAAAATCTTTCACAACATTATCAAAAGACTCGTAAGTCTTATCACCGCCAAACTTTTGAGACCTTTTAACATTAAGAACAGAATCTGGGGAAGAAAAAACAACGTGCTCAACCCAGTTAATTATAGGATTAAGATCAACAATTTTTGCAGGACAATAAGCATTCTTAATCTTATCCCTAATCTCATCAGGAGTGTCAGTAACAAAAACAGCAGAACCAGGAATGCTTTTACTCATCTTAATCTCGGAAAGAATGTCCTCCTTGCTCCTACCATCAACATTAGAAGGAGGTTTCGCAAGGCCCATAAGCAAAGAATGATGCAATGCCACTGGCTTAACAATTTTTCCAGAAATATCTCTTAAAGGTCTAGTAACAAGTTTCTCAGCAACCTCCCTGGCAACAACGTGCGCCTTCCTCTGATCCATACCAGCGTGGGCAATATTAATATCCTGAACAAAAATATCTGCGACCTGCATAGCAGGATACAAAAGCTGAGCAGTACTAACAGCCTCGCCCTCCTTACGACCAAGAATAGTAATAGCCCTCAAAGACCTGTTAAGAGTCATATGCTTAGCAACATCAATAACAATCCTCCAATACTCATCATTATTATGATACAATTCATCACCACTAACAAATCTAACACTATCAGAATCACCACCCATAACATCAATACTCTTCCTCAAAGCCTCCTTAAAATAACCAGTATAAGCCCTAATCTTCTCAAGATCCCCACCAAGCTTATTATTAATCCACGCATGATAAGTTGCTAGATAGCAAGAACATTTAACTCCTGCCTTCTGCATATCAGAAATCTTCATGCCAGTCATCAAACCAGTACCAAGATGAACCTTTCCAGAAATCTCAAAACCAATATAGTGTCTCAAAGGAGTTCCGTCAGCAATAAAACTTCTCAAATCCTCAGAAGTTAAAACCTCCTGAGCACCCCTAGTTATAAGAGAATACTTCTCATCATTATCCATTATCCGCCTCATTGAGAACAGCCCTAGCAATAGAAGTAATAGATTCCTGAACATACCTATCACTACCCTTAGCATTATCAGACTTGGCGCGCTCAATAACGCTCTGAGCGAGCTTAACATCACCAGTATGATAAGCAGTAACAGAATCTCTATACAACTCCTCCAAAGATTTAGCATTAGAAACTCCACTCTTCAAACCATCAGCAACGCCCTCAAGAGCCTGAACAATAGTCCAAACAGAAAAAACTTCTTCAGCCTTCAAAGAAGAAGACAAAGAACCAGAAACAATCCTTCTAAGAACCTTGTTCAACAAAAAGTACAACTTGTTAAGCTCAAAATCCTGCTCTTCCATCTTAAAAGTTTCCTTATTCTTCAAAGAATCGAACATAGTTCTAACCATCATATCCATCCTCTTCAAAGAAGTCTTGACATCAACACTCTCAGGATCAAGAACATCCTTAGCAACAATCCTATTAGCAGACTCCTCAATAATCTCCATAGCCGGAAAATTAGAAAAAATCTTTTTATGATCAAGCTTCACAACGCCCTGCAAAGCAATACTAGAATAATTCTTCATATACGCTCCAGTAACGAGCCTTCTAACATCAGACAATGGCAGTGAAGCATCAATAACGAATTCCTTTACAGCAGAATGCTTCTGCTCATAAGGAGCAACAGTAAGAACTCCTTCAGAATCATGAATTATTACGTGATCGCCCTTAGAAAGATTGTGCCTCTCAATCCACTCTTTAGGCAAAGATATGGTGTGAGAAGAATTACCAGCCTTAACTATCTTCCTAATCATAAAACACCACCAAAAACACTCTCTTTATAATGAACAATCGTACTTAACGTATTTGCTATTGATTAATTATATATAAGTTTACCGATTAATATAGAGAATCACATAAAAAAGACGAGTTTCAGGGAATGGCTAATTTCCTTGAGTCAAAAACATTGCAATAATGTTTTTGGGAAGGGCGTTCCAGTAGAGCGAAGCGCGACTCCTGGAGAAAAGCCGGAACAATACAGAGCGCACAAAATGAAAAAAGCAGGGTTGTTCCAAATATATACAAAAGTGTAACGGTTTGAGTTTTGCAACCTAACGGGTTGTTGAAAACAATTGTTGTTACACAAAATTATTATCGATATATGATTAGATAATTGCAGGGAACGCCAATTCCATGCAAAAAAAGGAAAAATATGTTAGTTCACGAATCCCCCACAAAAAAGGAGAGGCGCGGAAACGCGAATTCTCAAGAGCTTCGCGCCCTCTTACCTTTTTATGAATTTATAGATAGCACCAAAGGGAAAAAAACAGGAATATTCCATCACACTGACCCTGACGGGATGTCATCAGGAATAATATTATCAAGATTAGTGCAGTCAACAACAGGAAAAAAACCAGAATTATACCCTACAAGTTATTCAGACGTGCAAAAAGAAACGATAACAAAACTAATAAGAAAAAATAAATTAGAAAAAGTTATAATAGTAGACATCGCCATAGATGAGCAAAAAATAAGAACAGAAAAAATATCCAAAGAAACATCATGGTTTTTAGTAGACCACCACGAATTATACAACGATTCAAAAAACGTTATAAAACCACAAAAATTTTCAGACATACCAGCATCATCATACCCCTGCGGAAAAATTGCGTACGATCTTGCAAGCCAAAAAATAGACGTCACAAAACTAGACTGGGTTGCCTGTCTAGGAATAATAGGAGACTTCGGAATACAACAATGGAAAACATTCCTAGAAGAAACATACAAAAAATACCGCTGGGAAACAAAAGAAAAATATTTCGAAACAATACTTGGAGACGTGTGCAAATTAATAACGAGCATAGAGGCAACAAATGACATAAAAAAAATTAAAAAGTTATCACTAATAATAGAAGATGCGGAAAGCCCGCAAGAAGTACTAAAATCACCACTAAAAAAAATCCAGGAAGCAGTAGAAAAAGAGATAAATAGAGAAGTTGCAACAGCAGAAAAAAATACTAAAAACAACTACATATACGCAGAAGTGAAAAGCAAATACAACATAAAAGGACCAGTAAGCACAATACTAGGAGTGAAAAATCCAAACAAGACAATAGTAACAGCATCATACGAAGACAAATTTTACAACATAAGCTCAAGAAGACAAGACGGAAAATACTCAGTAAGCGAACTAATAAACTCACTAACAAGAAAAATACCCGGAGCGATGGGAGGAGGACACCCAAACGCGGCAGGAGGAAGTGTGCCGGAGAAATATTACGAAAAATTTAAAAAAGACATAATAAAAATATTAGAGACACACGAATAGTGTATAGCACTTTCACAATTCATAAAAAGCCAAGAAAAATACTGGCAACATGATATCGCCAAGTGAGTACAAAACACTGTATGAATTCGTGAACATACTGTCGCCGGAATACTCAAGAGAACAGATACTAGAAAGGGCAACAGAGTTCTTGTACAGAACGATAGGCGCGGAAAACGTGATAACAAGCATAGAAAACGTTACCTGCGCGAAATTCTCAAGAACAGAACACGTAGAAATATCTAAAGCAATATCAATACAAGTAAGAAGCATGAAAACACCAATAATAATACCGAATGTAGCAACAGACTTCACACTCAAAGGAATAACAACCGCGCAAAAAGTGAACTGCAGCGCGTGCACTACACCAATAATGTTTCAACAATTAATAATTGGAACTATAACAATATTCACACAACTTCCAATAAGAGAAAAATCAGAATTTGTTCAAGAAATAGGATTTCAAATAGGAAGAGTTTACGCAATGAAAAATGCGTTAGAAGGAGCAAGAACAAACGCTATAACAGACAACCTTACAGGATTATACAATAAATCATACTTCAACGACGTACTAAACCATGAAATAGAAAAAGCCAAAATAAAAGAGAAACCAACAACACTAGTAATAATTGACCTAGATAATTTCAAACAATTAAACGACACCGAAGGGCACATAGCGGGGGATGAAGCACTAAAAAGAATAGGATTGATAATACAATCAACAATGCCGACAGGAATAAATTGCAGGTATGGAGGAGAAGAATTTTCAATATTACTTCCAGAAGCATCACAAGCTATGAGCAAAGAAGTATCAGAAAAATTAAGAGAAACAATAGAAAAAGAATTTGCCGGAAAAATAACTGCGAGCATAGGAACAATCACAAGCATCAACTCAACACTAACACCGCTAACAATGATTCAAGAAGCAGACGCCGCGATGTACGAAGCAAAACGCAAAGGAAAAAATAAAGTGGTACAATACATATCTTTAGATAAAACTCTCGGGATTATAAATACTGAAAACCTTTAAGTTGCTTTATCTATCTTATTTTCCCGCCTTTATCTCTATAACAGCGCAGTGTTCGAGTGGCGCGTCTTTTCCGACAGGCATTTTTTTCTTCACGTCTACTGCCCTGATAAAATTTTTACCAAAATCAGTGTGCAAGTGGAATGCGAAATCAAGAGCTGTAGTGCCCGGAGGCATCAAAAAGCAATCTGGCAATCGTCGTCCTTCTGAATCTTCGAGCTTTCCTACTCCTCCCGGAAAGACTGCGATGTATTTAAGAACATCAAAGACAGCAGTATCGATTACTTTTTGTACCCCAGTACCGTGCAACTCTTTAACTACTTTTTCTCGAATAAATTCTAATGCTTTCTTTTGCTGTTCAGAAATATCTTTTAATATTTCAAAAGATTCAGAACCAGGAATATAAGAAATAAATCCGCCCTTCGAGGCCTGCTTTAGAACAACTTCAGACTCTGCACTAACAGGAATAATAACAAGATGAGGAAACTCTTTCTGCAAACGAGAAGCATTAACCCTACCGATAACAGTATCACACTTATTGGCAGCAATAACCATCGGTTTTGAATCAATACGCAGAAGTCTTGCCAGATCAAAAAGATTCTGCTCAGACCACAAGTCAGGACGTTCAACACTCAAAGAAAGTTTTTGTACCCCAGATTCTATCATACCTTCAGAAACTCTCAATCCAGAAATCTGTTTTTCCAACGCCTGAACAATCTTTCCCTTAGCTTGAACAACCTGTTTTGCAAACCTATCCCAACCCTTCAACAAAATACCATGATACCAATAATCCAATTCTTCCTCTAAAAATTGAATATCTTTAGCAGGATCATAAGAACCAGATTGAACTGGCTCGCCCTCACTATTAGTGCCACCAGAAGAATCAACAACATGAATAAGAACATCCGCCCTGCGTATATCATCCAAAAATTGATTACCCCTGCCCCTACCTTCGTGAGCTCCGGGCACGAGTCCCGCAACATCCATAACTTCAACAGGAACAAAACGAGTGCCATTAATACAAAAACCTGCTCGAGGGTTACACTTCGTCTTAAAAAATGTTTCAACGCACGGCACTCGAACAAAACCAAAACCCTTATTCGGATCAATAGTAGCAAAAGGATAATTAGCAATAAGAACATCCGCCAGCGTGAGAGACTTAAAAAAAGTACTTTTTCCCGTATTTGGTTTTCCTACAACTCCGATGAGCATGCAGGAAAGAAAAAAGAGCATGAATAAAAAAGTATGTTTTTTATATGTGTACAAAAGAGAGGGACGATAAAAATCTGCCACCGTACAATTTAGTTCGTTTGTTTTATTACAGTTTGAAAAGAAAACATATTGTAGAATTTGATTCAAAAGGAAATCAGATAAATTCTCTAAAATATTCTGATATTGGAGAATTAAAAGAATTTTTGTGAAAGATTTAATAATACAATATGATTATAAAGTTGTATGGTTGAGAAGTTACACGCGATTGTTACATCAAAAGAGTCTGATGTTATTGGATTAAGAAGTTTGCTTTTTCAGATACTTCCGGAAATAGGTTTCAATGTAGAATCAGAAGGCGCTTTTAAATCAACGATGAGAGGGATACATCATGAAGACTACTTCATCACTTTTCAACAGGAAAGAATAGGAAAGTATGGATTTGAATTAAAAGGTGATGTATACCAAGGAACACTCGATCTCCGAGATATTTCATCACCAATGTATGATATGATCTTAGAACGTGTCTCGTTACAATTTCCCAAACTTATAGTAGCCCCGGTGAAGAGCTAATATGGTGTCGTACGTTTCATCGGTTCCAGAAATAGACGATGCTAGACCTTATACTGTAGAAGAGTTGATTAGTAAGAAGTTAGAATTGGCAAGATTGGGTCCTTTGCTGGAAAGGTGTGCTTCACTAGAATCAATGCTTGGTTCAGAGAAGGATGTAAAAAGTATTGGAATTATTTTGTCAAGGCTTAGACAGACAATATCACAATCTTTTGTTGATCAAAATTTACTTTTAGTATTAGAACACGCAGCTATGTATAAGAAAGAAAAACTCACACATTATGCAATACACGCCGCGAGGCTTTCAGAAAGAGCGGTAATCGTTACAATTTTACAAGAACACGAAGGCAACGAAGTTTTGATACAAAGAATAATTAGTGCAAGAGAATCCATATGCACACCAGTATACACAGATGCAGAACTGCGACACCCCAATGATTTCTTTTAGAACGAGAAGACAAAAATTCCACAGAGAACTAGAAATTATAACCCCGCCGCGAAAACCTTAAATACTTCTCCAACATTCCGAGAATCAATGGCTCTGAGCTACATTTTGACGATAATAATTCTAGTATTTCTATTGGTGGGATTAAGACTAGTTTACCAATACCAAAGATTAGTAAGGTTCAGACTAGGAAAGTATAAAGACGTGCTAGAACCAGGACTAAGATGGGTAATACCATTCGTAGATCACACAGAAAAAATAGATCTAAGAGTTGTAAGCGCGGACGTACAACCACAAGAATCAATGACTAAAGACAACGTACCATTAAAAGTTGACGCTGTAGTATTCTTCAAAGTGTTGCATCCGGATAAAGCAATAATAGAGATAGAAGATTATTACACCGCGATATCACAATTCTCAAGAGCTGCCCTGCGGGATGTAGTAGGAAAAGAAGACTTAGACACAATATTATCAAATAGAGAAAAAGTTGCTGAGGAGATAAGGCGTATTGTTGATAAAAGTGCAGACCAATGGGGGATAGATGTTGTAGAAGTAAAAATACAACAAGTAGAACTACCAGAATCAATGAAAAGATCAATGGCCGGACAAGCAGAAGCAGAAAGAGAAAGAAGAGCAACAATAATAAAATCAGAAGGAGAAGTAATAGCTGCTAAAAATTTAGAGAAAGCAGCGCAAACACTAAAATCGCCAGGAGCATTACAATTAAGAACTCTAACAACGCTTAGAGATATAGCTTCAGAACCATCACAAAAAATAATAATACCAATACCAACAGACCTATTCGACAAGATCGCAGGAAAAAGAAAATAGGCGGGAAAAAGAGGAATAAAGGAGGAAGTGCATTGCAAGCAGAACTTTTAGAAAGGGAATCGAGGAAGTCATGAAAATAGAGATAGATACACAAAGAGATACTAAAGAGGAGTTGCAAAAGCTAGCGAAATTTCTTCACGAACTAACAGGAGCAGAAGTAAGAACAAACACAGGAATATTTGATGCGCCAACAGAACAAACAGGAGGATTACTAGGAATATTCGGCGACGACAAAAACACGAGCAGTTCAACAACATCGACACTAGAAATTGCAGAAGAACAAACAACAGAAAAAGACAAAGAACCAGAACTAGAATTTTACTGAATGAATTACAATAATTATCTCTTAACTATTTTCTCTTTACCGGTCAAGTCAATGATAGTGCTAGGCCTGCCAATCTTTTCACCCTCGTAAATAGCAAAATCTGTACACTTCTTTACATCATTATGCAAGTCCTCAATCCTAGTCATGTAAGTCCTCCCAGTAACGTTAGCACTCGTGGTAACTATAGGCTTTCCCAACTCAGAAACAGCTGTTGAAATCCAATGATCAGGAATTCTAACTCCTATAGTCCCAGAATTTTTGTTAACTTCAGAAGCTATACAAAAATTATTTTTCAGGTTCAAAATCAAAGTGTAGGGACCGGGAAGCTTATCAACCCACTTTTCTGCATATTTAGAAATTTTACAATTGTTCTTAATCCATTCCTTACTAGGAGCAATAACTGAGAAAGGCATATCATGCCTGTTTTTTGCGCTGCGAATCTTCAGCACAGCATTATTATCGCAGGCATTACACCCTATTCCGTAAATAGTGTCTGTCGGATGAATAAAAATCGCGCCATCGTCAACCATTTTCATAAATGAATACCTGTCCTGCATCAACTCATCTCTTGTTATTACATTCATGGTTCAATGAAAGTTTTTCAAGTATAAAAGTGTTATTGTGATGCAATGGCAGAATAAGAAAAAAATTCGCAGGGTTTAAAAAGTTACAAACATTGACAGGACAACATGCTAATAAATCAAGAGGTGCTGAAAAGAGTTGCCAAGAATTCAAGATTAAACCTATCTGAGTCAGAAATAGGAGAGTTCACACCACAACTAAGAGACGTGCTGGAATTTTTTGAAAAACTAAAAAAAGTTCCGCAAGCAGAAGTAAGCATACACCCAGTAAGCATAGAAAACGTTTATCGAGAAGACTTAGTAGAAAATTCTTTGCACAGAGACGAAGCACTAAAAAACGTGAAGTACCAAAACAACGGAAGAATAAGAGGTCCAAGAACGATATGACCACAATAATTGAGCAAGTCAAAATGTTCGAAAGCGGAGAATCATGCGATGAATACGCAGAATCATTCATAGAAGAAGCAAAAAAAATAAACAAAAAATTTTACTACTTCACAGAATTTTGCAACAAGTCATCAAAAAGAGGAGGAGCATTATCAGGAATACCAGTAACAGTTAAAGACTGCATATGCGTAAAAGGAGTACAATCAAGAGCGTCAAGCGCAATACTAAACACATACACTCCAGTATTCAACGCGTCAAGCGTACAAAAAACAATAGATGAAGGAGCAACAATAACAGGAAAAACAGTCCAAGACGAGTTCGGATTCGGAGGATTCAGCGTAAATGTAGGAATAGGGTTTGAAATACCAAGAAACCCGCACGATGAAGACAGAGTATGCGGAGGAAGCAGCGGAGGATCGGCAGGAATAACCGCGATTACAAAACACGCACACTTCAGCATAGGAGAAAGCACCGGAGGAAGCATCGTAACACCAGCAGCATTCTGCGGAGTAGTAGGAATATGTCCAACATATGGAATAGTAAGCAGGTACGGACTAATGGATTACGCAAACTCACTAGACAAGATAGGACCATTCACGAAAACAGTACTGGAAGGTGCGGTAGCACTAAAAGTTTTGGCAGGCCACGACACAAAAGACTCAACAAGCACTAACAAAAAAATTCCAGATTATACAAAGATAACAGAAAAAAGCATTAAAGGGTGGAAGATAGGATATATAGATCCCGAAGGAGTTGAAGAACCAATAAGAGAAAACCTTCATGAATCAATACAAGAAATAAAAGAGTCAGGAGCAAAAACAGAAAAGATAACGCTACCAATATCAGACGAGTACGCAATACCCGCATATTACACAATAGCCCTATGCGAAGCATCAACAAACCTCGCAAAATATTGCGGGTTAAGATACGGAGCTCAAGAAGAACCCAAAGGATTCTTCGACGAATATTTCTCAAACATAAGATCAAAGAATTTTGGCAAGGAAGCAAAAAGAAGAATACTACTAGGAACGTTTGCCAGACAGGCAGGATTCAGAGACGCATTCTACATAAAAGCACTGCAAGCAAGAACACACATAATAAACGAGTACAAAAAAATATTTTCTGAAGTTGACGCGATAATAACACCAACAATGCCAATACTACCTCCGCTAATAAAAAAAGCGTCAGAACTAACGCCGCTACAATCATACCTATCAGACAAGCTAACAGTAGGACCTAACATTGCAGGATTACCGCACATGAGCTTGCCAACAGGAAAACACAAATCACTACCAATAGGACTAATGATAACTGCAGACCATTACGAAGAAGAAAAAATGATGACTCTGGGAGTAGAACTGGAGGAGAAAAATGGGTGACTCAATAGAAACAAAAATAGGGTTAGAAGTCCACGTACAAATAAACACGAAGAGCAAACTATTCTGCGGGTGCACAACAGAAGAAGGAGAACCAAACAATAACACCTGCGAAACATGCATGGGAATGCCAGGAGCAAAACCAGTAACGAACAAAAAAGCAATAGACTCAGTAATAAAAATATGCAAGGCACTAAACTGCGAAATATCAACACCATCATTTTTCTCAAGAAAAACATACTTTTATCCAGACCTAGCAAAAAATTATCAAATAACACAATACGAAACACCCCTAGGAAAAGAAGGATTCCTACAAGTAGAAAACACAAAAATAAGAATAAAAAGAGTACACATAGAAGAAGACCCCGCAGCCTTAGAACACGCCGGAGGAGGAACACTAATAGATTACAACAGAAGCGGAATACCGCTGGCAGAAATAGTTACAGAACCAGACATAAGAAGTCCGGAGCAAGCAAGAAATTTCCTAAAAAAATTAATAAACATACTATCATACCTAAACGTTATAGTTCCAGACACAACAATAAAAGCAGACGCAAACATAAGCAATTCAAAAAACAATTTTATAAGAGCAGAAATAAAAAACGTAACAGGATTCAAAGAAATAGAAAAAGCATTATTATACGAGACAAAAAGACAACAGGAAGAAGAAGTAACAAAGCAAGAAACAAGAAGATGGGACGGAACAAAAACAATAGTTATGAGAAGCAAAGAAACAGAAGACGACTATGGATACATATATGACTCTGACATCCCAAAAATGACATTCACACAAGAATACATAAACAAAATATCATCCAGCATACCAAAACTATCAGACGAAAGAATCCGGGAACTAACAAAAATAGGAGTTTCACAAGAAGACGCAAAAGTAATAACGCAAGACCTATTTGTATCAGACGCGTTCGAAAAAATAGCGCAAAAAAGCAATCCCGCAACGGCCGCAAAATGGTTCAGAAAAGAGTTACTAAAAAGATTAAACGCCGATGAGAAACAAATAAAAGAAGTTAACATCGAAGCATTAACGGAAATAATAAAAATGATTCACGAAAAAACAATAACAGAACACACAGGCAGAGAATTAATGACAAAAATTTACGACAAGAATTTCTCACCAATAGAATCAATAAAAAAAACCGGAGCGACAATGATAAAAGACACAACAACACTAAAAAAGATGTGCGAAGACGCAATAGAAAAAAATCCAAAAGCAGCAGTGGACTACAAAAAAGGCGAAGAAAAAGCACTAAATGCCATAGTGGGCGCTGTAATGAAAGAAACTAAAGGAACGGCAAAACCAGACGAAGTAAAAAGAATAATAGAAGAAATGTTGACAACATTATGATTCATTCACTTTACT
Organism: Candidatus Woesearchaeota archaeon; assembly: GCA_016203445.1. GTDB lineage: Archaea > Nanobdellota > Nanobdellia > Woesearchaeales > ARS49 > JACQMS01. Next base: position 39,266 of record JACQMS010000037.1, on the reverse strand, counting down.
CACCAAACAAAGCATCAACATCCCGAACAATTCTATTCTCAAAAGAGTTCACAGTCTCACCATCAAGCCTTTCAACGGACAAAAAATCCAAAAGCTTTTTAGAAGTTTCATACTCTTCAGGAATTCTACCAATAGAAGTCTCCCTAATAACCCTTTCTTCCACATCCTCAATACTGCCAACAGGAACCTTAACATCCTCGAATTCATCACCATTAAGACCCAAAGTATTCCTCAAAACGTGAAACGCTCCAAAGTTTTTGTAATAATTAACAATATCACCAATAGAAATATTAGACGCCCTGCCACTAAACAATCTTCCATAAATCCTCAAAAGAATAACAGAATTTTGTACTACTTCGACACTCTTAGCCCTGGTAACAACGTCATCAGAAGTAAGCCCATCAGCATTAATATGAACTATCTGTATAGGACAAGTAGGAATGTTGACAATCCTAGGAACCCAATCTTCAACAATAACAAAACTGCCGAACTTCAAAACCTCAAGCTCTGAAAAACTATTAGGAAAAACAGGGCCCGGGTAAACAATGTTAAAACCATCAAAAACCACGATGTTCCTAGAATGAATATGACCGCCAGCATAATAATCAAAATTTTTAGGAAAAAAAGACAAAGGAACGCCGCCAATATTCTCTAAACCCTTGGGCTTCAACTCAGAAATTGCTGTGTGAAACAAAAATATTTTTCTGCCAGAAACATTTTCAAGACTGTGCCTGTCAAGAATCTCATAATACTCTTTATCAAGACCCGAGCGCCTCCCGCAAATTCCGAAAATAGACACTCCAGTCTTCTCATCAACAACTGGAGAAAGATTCAACAAACCATCAGAATTAATACTTGCAACCATAACATTCTTACCAAGACCCGCAGTTTCTATAATATCAAGAAAAGTCCTGCCGGTAGAACTAGCATCATGGCTTCCAGCAATATAATAAAATTTAATGCCAACATCACTAAGATTTTTCAAACACTCAACAACAAGTTTAAAACTATCTACAGGAGGCACAGAAGTATTAAACAGATCACCGCAAAAAAGAACAAAATCAACACGCTCTTTAATACACTCAATAATACAATTGGAAAAAGATTCCTCGCCCAGAGATCTCATCCTATCATCGCCCCAACCACCAACATGACCGTCAGAAATGTGCGCAAACTTCATAACAAAATCACCAAATCACGAACCAAAAAGACGCTTTTGAATTTTTTCAGATTTATCCCTCAAAACATGCTCTTCAAAAGAAGGAAATTTTACGGGAATAGCAAACCTGGAAAAATTAGTAGTTATTATAGCCTCACCCTTATCAAGACTAGCAATAGCGCGATCATCAGAACTAAGATCCTGAGACGCGCTCTCAATAATAGCAGTCCTCTCAGGCTTCATCTCAGTGCCAAGAATAATCTTAGTATTCATATTAGCGAGAATAGATCTAGGAATCAAAGAAGGAAGCTGAGTAACAGCGATAAGACCAACACCAAACTTTCTCCCCTCCCTAGCAATAGTGGCAAAAATATTAGAACCCCTTTCCAAAACGTCAATGCCAAGAACTCTTGGAGCCTCCTCAATCAAAATACTAATATTTTTTTCGCCAAAAATTTTTGAAGATTTAAGAATTTCATTAGAAACAATACTACCCAAAAGAAGTTCAGTCCTGCCACCAATACGAGAAGTATCAACAAGAACAATGCACCCATTTCTCAAAATGTTGACTATATCCCTAACAGTGCCTTCACCATGAACAACATCAAAAATTCCGCTACCAACAATATTATTATTAGAAATACTCAAATTCAAAATGTTAAGAATCCTCCTCTTAACAACAGCAACAGTAGACTCATGAAATCTAGAATCAGACAAAGGAACCTCCATAATAATATCTTCAATCCATCCAGAAGGATTTCTTCGATAATAAGCATTAATACAATCTTCCTGAGCAGAAGACCACTCAACAATACCATCAAAATGCCCCGGCTTCAAAACAGAAATACAAATTTTCAAACTCCTGCAACCAGGAAAAGAGCTATCAGAAGTATAATAAAAAATCTTTTCAGAACGAGGATGATCTTTAAGGCCAACACGCACTCTACCAATATATTCATCATGAGGATCAAGAACAAGAACACCGCACCAATCATTCTTAACAATCTCCCACAACAAAGTACTCAAAAAAACAGATTTTCCACGACCAGTAGTACCGGTAACAAGAATGTGATGAGACAAAACACTCCTGCCATCAAGCCTTACAGGAACATCCAAAACCTTAGAACCAGAACGCACATTGCCCAAAAACAAAGAATTATTAGAAGAATTCAAAAATCCCAAGTCATCAACACAAACCTCTCTAAGAGAAGAAAAAAAATCCGGAAGGTCCTTAGTGGAAGAAACAGTCTGAGAAGAACCAGACTGCCTAATAGTAAGCAAAGACTTCATCTTCGCAAGAACATAGGAACGATGCTCCTTCTCAAAAAAATCGGTATCAGAATCCTCCATATGAATGCCGGACATTAACTCCCTATCCTGCTGAGAAAATTGTGAACCATAAGACAAATCATAAACCTGCAAAAGAATTTTACTGGAAGAATTATCAGAAATAAGAAGCTCCCCAAGCTCTATTTTCTCCCCGGGCTTTTCTCGAGCAATAATCGCTCCAACCTCGCCACCAATAACAACCCCCTTCATAATCACAAGTAAAAGAAACACATACATAAATGTTGTTATACCGGCCAAGACAAACAACAACGACGGACAAACAACTATTTCTCGACGATGTTACGAAAACTTTATAAAGTGAAGCGATATGTTAAATCGTCAGAGAGGATCAAGATCCTCGAGAAAACAAAAAAATAAAGGAGGAGAACAAAATGGCAGAAAAGGTTGCAAAAGTTGGGGTCAAGAAAGATGCAGGATTCCTGTACTTCGTTGACAAACACGGAAACGTTTCCAGAGCAAAAATGGCTCGCGGAAAAAAAGGTGGCGGAAAAGCACAATTAGTAGCAAAGGCAGGAGTCAAGAAGGCATCAGGATATCTGTACTTCGTTGACAAGCACGGAGACGTCTCAAGAGCAAAGATGGTCCGCGGCGGAAGAAAACGACGATAAAAAATCGGCAAGTTTTCTTTTTTTTTTCTTTTATTATTTTCTGGTTTTCTAGCAATTATTAAGTGTGTTGTGCACTTTCAATAAATATAAATACCACTATCAAACACCCGACTGAAGAAAAGGTGATATTGTGATCGTAAAATTCAAGAATTGGATTAACAAAATAATAAGCAATATATTTAAAAAAAGGGGCGACGTAAAGTTAGGATTGTACGGACCCCCAAATTCAGGAAAAAGCACTCTTGCAAACAGGATAACAAGCGACTGGCTGGGAGAAGAAATGAGCGTTGTAAGCGCCATAGCGCACGAGACCAGAGAAATACAAATGAAAGAACACGTAAAAATAGTAAAAGATGGAAAAGAATTATTGTTCAACCTTGTAGACACCCCGGGAATAGCAACAAGAATAGATTACGAAGACTTCATAAAAAAAGGTATGAGCAAAAGCAAAGCGAAAAAAAGAGCTAGAGAGGCAACAAAAGGAGTTATAGAATCGATAAGATGGCTGGACGAGATGGACGCGGTACTAGTAGTTCTAGACTCTTCAGAAGACCCATACTCGCAAGTAAACATAACAATAATAGGAAATCTAGCGGCAAGAAACATACCAGTACTAATAGTCGCCAACAAGATAGACTTAAAAAAAGCAAGCATGAAAAGAATAGAAGCAGCATTCCCGCAATATCCAATAGTCGGAGTGAGCGCAAAACACGGAAAAAATGTTGACGAATTATACAAAATGTTGTTCAAGGTGATAAAATAATGGTAACACTGCAATTCCTGCCGTATTCACAAGTAGAAAACATGACTGGAGTTGGAAGAATAAGAAAATTGTTAAACCTAGTAAAAGAAGACAAAATAGTGCTACTGCAAGGACGATTACACGAAGACGAAGAAGCAGAACTAATAAAAGCAACAATGGAAGAAATAAACAAAAATTTCAGGGGAATAGAACTGGCAGTAGTAAACCCGTCGGCAACAGACCTTACGTACATGCAAAAATTCAGGCAGGGATTCACAAACTTCGTACTAGGAGACAGACAGGGAATAACAGTAATAGGGCCTGCAAGCGTTGTAAAATCAATAAAAAGAGACCCCAACAAAATAGAATTATTAATGAAAAATGGAAAAGTGAAGCGCAAAAACGGGAGGAAATAATGCCCCACCAATGCGTAAGATGCAACACGTTCTACAATGACGGAAGCAAGAACATAATCGAAGGGTGCTCCTGTGGAGGAAAATTATTCTACTACATAAGAAAAGAGAAATTAGAACAATTAAGAAACAATCTGGAATCATTACCACAACTATCACCGTTACAACAAAAAGAAATAGAAAGAGATGTAAGAACAATAGTAGGAAACATTGAAGAAGAAAAACCAGTAGTTCTAGATGTTGAAAACATAAAAATAGTCGGCCCGGGAAAATACGAATTAGACCTAGTACAATTATTCAAAGGAGAACCGTTAGTATTCAAAATAGAAGAAGGAAAATACTTCATAGACATAGCAGAAACGTTCAGAAGACTTGATAAAAAAAGAAAACAAATAGAAAGAACAATAGAAAGGTTTAAATAAAACACCAACAAACTCACAAGAATGGACGAGGAAAGAAAATTCTCAAAAGAGCTGATAGGCAAAGTGGTCGTGAGTAAGAACGGCAAAAGGTTTGGAGAAGTTGGAGATATAAGATTCGAAACTAAATCAGGAGAACTAATACACTTAGTACTAAAGAATCCGACAAACTTTACAGAAAAACTAGAATTAGAAAAGACGAAAGAAGGATTTCACTTAGTACCATGCTCCGCAGTAATAGCAACAGGAGACTTTGTAGTAATAAGCGAAGAAGACATAGCGTAAAATTCAAAATACTATTTTTTAGAACCACAATCATTTAATATACAATGGTGCCTCCAAAGAATAATGACTGAAGCAACACAAACAGTATGGACTGAGAAGTATAGACCACAAACATTTGAAACGGTTAAAGGCCAAGAAGCAATAGTAACAAGAGTTAAAGCGTTTGTGGAAGCAAAAAATATGCCACACTTACTATTCGCCGGGCCGGCAGGAGTGGGAAAAAGCACGCTATCAATAGTAATAGCAAAAACACTATACGGAGATGAATGGAGGCAAAATTTTTTAGAATTAAACGCAAGCGATGAAAGAGGAATAGACATAATAAGAACAAAAGTAAAAGATTTCGCGAGAACAAGAGCAATAGGAACCGCGCCATTCAAAATAATATTCTTAGACGAGTGCGACGCACTAACAAGAGACGCGCAACAAGCACTAAGAAGAACAATGGAAAATACTGTTCACACGTGTAGATTTGTACTATCATGCAATTATTCAAGCAAAATAATAGATCCAATACAAAGCAGGTGCGCAGTATTCAAATTCAGACAATTATCACCAGAACACTTGACAGAAATACTAAAAACAGTTTCAGAAAGAGAAGAAGTAAAATTATCAACAGACGCGCTAAACGCAATAATCGCAGTAAGCAATGGAGACTGCAGAAGAGCAGAAAACATATTGCAAAGCTGTGCGGTACTATCAAAAAACATAACTCCTGACAGCGTACACGCGCTGGCATCAGCAGCAAGACCTGAAGAAATAAAAAATTTAGTAGAAACATCATACAAAGGAGACTACGCAGGAGCGAGAAGAATACTCCACACAATAATGCCAAAATACGGAATGTCTGGATTGGACATAATAAAACAAATACAGCAAGAATTGATAAATGCCAACATACCCGACGAGGCAAAAATGTTATTCATATCACAAACAGGCGAAGCAGAATTCCACATAGTTGAAGGAAGCGATGAAATAATACAAATAGAAGCGTTCATAGCAAAAATATGCTTCGAAAGCATGAAGGAAAAAACATGAATTTGCTATAACTCTATTTGTATATCCTTCCACGAATATCAAGAACTCTAACAAAAACTATCTTCCTGGAAAAATCTATGTCAAGAAGTGCACGATAATCACCGATTCTATACTTGTAATCTGCGCCCTCAAAATGTTCAACACAAGTAAAAGAGGATTTTTAAGTTTTTCCAATCCTTCTTTTAACCGAGAATAAATATGAGAATCCTGCTTTTTTAGGAATTTTAATACTTAAGGACTCAACCTAACTTCATATTCAAATGTCATCAATATTCACATACTCCTCTTCAGGAATCTCTCGTGTTTTTTTCAGTTCATTCTTTGCCCAATCAGTAAGCTTTCCTTCCTCTGAAAGAATATGTTTTATGATTTGAACATCGTTTTTCAATTGTACAATGTCATTGTGTAAATGTGCGATATCAATGTCTGTCATGTATATTTGTATATATCCGGCATATTTAAGTCTTTCTGCAATCAACATTGTTTAATGCTCTTTTCGCAAGACTTAAAAAAGAGCGAATTATCCAGCAATTCATGAAAAAGTGGTTCACACCCCAAAGATTAATGGGAATATTCATAATATTCATAATGGTTTCAAGCGTTGGAGGATTCATACTAAGCTACCAAGACACTACAAACACTCCAACAATTCAAGACTCTTACAACGGGTTCAACATAGATACAACAAGCGAAGGCTTTTACAAAATAAAAGTTCAAGGACAAGAATTTTTATTTATATCACACCCATCAGATTTTGAATCATCACAACTATCTCAAGAATTCTTGAAAGCTTTAGAAAGCAAAAACGTACAAATATCATACGATGCAACAGCCAACGAATCAACAACGCTAATACTAGCAGATATGCAATACTATCTAGAACAAGTGTTCACAAACCAGAAATATATTGTTATAAGAGGAACAAATGATCGGGCAAAAACTCCAACACTGCCAAAAATAACTTGCAACGATGCAAAAACACAAAATCCCGTAGTGTTTATAACGCGCGCGGGAATAGAATCATTAAACCCCAACTGTTTAATAATACTGGGAGAAACACAACAACAAATACAAAAGAGAACAGAACAATTAGCATACAAAGTATTAGGAGTAACAAAGGAGCAATAAAATGAAAAAAAAAATGTTGATACCATTAGTACTAACAATTCTTGCAGCGATATTATTGTCTTCATGCGAAGCTAATAAAAAAGACGCTCCGAAAGATGAAAACATTGTAGAGTACAACAATTTCATTTTTAATTACACAGGAATACACTGGGTAACAGAATGGAGAAACGGAAACAATGTATACCAAGTACCACTAAGATTCAACCCACTACAAACAGAAAATGTAACAATAACTGGAGAAAAATGGATTCCAACAAAAGAAATATTCATAACATTCGACCCGGAAAGTGAAGGATTACAATACACCGCACTGGGAGCAGGAGAGTTAAGCAATAATTTGGTAACAGCTCTAGGAATAACGCCAATAGCGGCATGCTCTAAAAACATAACAAACGCGTGCAAAGAACGTCCAATAATAACGTGCGAACAAAATGAATCGCTAGCAATATACCTAGTACAAGACGTGCCAACACAAATAACTTACACTGAAACATGCATAAAAGTTCAAGGAGCGGGAATGGACTTGCTAAAATCAATAGACAGACTATTATACTCGTGGTACAATATACAACCATAAACAGCACAAAATGATAGAACACTATTACACGGAAAACCCCAAAGCGAAAAACAAGCCAAGAATTATAAGAACAATTCTTAGAGGCGAAGAACTAACTTTTGAAACGAACAGCAGCGTGTTCTCGCCAAAAGAAATAGACAAGGCAACAAGACTGCTAATAGAATACGCACCAGTAAAAGAAGGACAAAAAATATTGGACTTGGGGTGCGGATATGGAGCGGTAGGAGTATCAATAGCCAAAACAGCAAAAATGGAAGTAACAATGAGCGACGTAAATGGAAGAGCGCTGGCCATGGCAAGAATAAACTCTAGAAAAAACCATGTCAACACGAAAATAGAAAAAAGCGACGGGTTCTCACGAATAAAAGAAAAATTTGATGCAATATTACTAAACCCGCCACACTCTGCGGGCAGAGAAACATGCACCAAATTAATAACAGAATCAAAAGAACACTTAAACGAAAAAGGAACACTATCAGTAGTAGCATACCACAATAAAGGAGGAAAATATTACGAATTACTACTCAAAAGAATATTTCTGCACGTGGAAACTCTATGCAAAAAAGGAGGAATAAGAGTGTATATGGGGCGGGGGTTTGATAAAGAACAGAGAAAAAATATTTTAGTAAAAGACGAACGATAGTTTTAAGTATAAGTAAATCAGTATGTACATCATGGATAAACAAGGAAACATTCACAGTTCCACTATCGGTTTTTTTTTGGAGGTTACGGGTTCTCTTCTAATATCATTTGGGGTTCTTTCCATTCCTACAAATCTTTTTTCAAACTCTCTTGTTCCAGAGTTTCTCGTTGCACTTGGAACAATAATAATGATCGGAGGTAAATTTTTCAAATGAGCATCGAAACAACACTCTTTGGATTTGGAAGTATTATTCTATCATGGACTTATGTTCTTGCAAGAAAGTATCATGAGAAAGAACTGACAAGAACATTTTTGCTCTTAGCAGTATTATTATTCGTCGTAGTATTCTTGATGGCGCTACAAAAATAAGTTATGTATATTCTCGCAAACAAAAATTTCTTCTAATAACGCCGCACGATATTTCATAAGAATCTCAAGCTAATTCAACAATCACACCAGTCTCGTCAACAGTAACAAACCTCAAACCACAACCCTTGCGCAGAACAGCAATCATCAAAGCCATATGCAAAACTCCAGAACCGGAAACGAGATTAACAGCAACATCATCAAAACCAAGATTGCCGAGACCACTATCAATAATCATAGAAATATCACGAATACCCAAAGACTCACTAACGAGAACAAAATCAAAATTTTTATCGTGAGAAAATTTTGATGCAAAATCATCACCAACAAGAATAATACGTGACCATTCGTACGCATTCATTAATGTTCCGATGAGCGCCCACGATCCTTTTCCTGCGCCGATTGACGCCACAAGTACTGCCATATGGACTTGTCGGGATTTGAACCCGAGGCCCCCTCGTTGCGAACGAGATGCTCTACCAGGCTGAGCTACAAGCCCAAATACTTAACAGTTTTATTAACTATTTTATAATATTACCGCTAAATCGCAAGAATTAAAAACAGCAAACAAAGCAAGAGTTTCATGTCACTAAGATTCCCTGAATCGATGAATGAGTGTATTTACTTCACGAGAAGATCAATAGGCAAAGGAAAAGCAGCAGCATGGGTGTTTAAAGAAAAGTGCCCAAAATGCCAAAAATCATTAATGGGAAAACCAAGAAAAGATGATGGTAGAATAAGCATTAGAGCAAAGGAATATACATGCCCATCATGCAATCACACAGTAGAAAAAAAAGAGTACGAAGACACTCTAACAGCGAATATACAATACACATGCCCCGGCTGTGGAAATAAAGGAGAAACACAGACACAATTCAAGAGAAAAAATATCAATGGGGTACAAACACTAAGAGTTCAATGCCAAAAATGCAGTGGAAATATAGATATAACAAAAAAGATGAAAGATCCAAAAAAGAAAGGAGAATCCAAAGATTTTGACGACGATTGAGACCCAGCGGTGTTTCGATACCTTTAAAAACGTACTACTTTTCCCGATTACGGGGCTGTGGGGTAGCTTGGTCTATCCTGCGTGGTTTGGGACCATGCGACCCCGGTTCAAATCAAGATAGAGTTTCGATTCATCTTGTGAATTTCCGGGCAGCCCCATAATTGTTAGGATATCACATGGCAACAAAGAAAGGCTTAGGATCTGTAAAACGCTTCGAGACAAGATATGGAGCTACAACAAAACAAAGAATGTTCAACGTAGAATCTCAATACAGAGGAAAAAGGCTGGAATGCCCATTCTGCGGAAAGAAAAACGTTAAAAGAGTATTTTCAGGAGTGTGGAATTGCTCTAAGTGTGAAACAAAGTTTACAGGAAGAGCGTACAATCCAAGCATTTCATCCAAAAGAACAGAGGTGGAATTATGAGCTATACATGTTTTTATTGCAGAAAAGAAGTGCCTGATGAATTAAGAGGGAAAAAAATACGGTGCCCTTACTGCGGAAACAAGGTATTAATAAAAGAAAGAGGAGTAACTACGAAGGTATCCGCGAGATAAATATTTATTAGAAATATGGAATCAAAAAATACGGGAGTCAAAATGAGATATAACGCAACAATAACAGTTCAAGAAACTCCGGAAGAATTATTCAAATCGATAAAATCAACAGACAGAAACGATGAAAAATCGGAGATGGAAACTATTCACAAAAGTTCAACAATGACTATAAAAATATCTTCATCAAGCGCTCCCGCGCTAAGAGCATGCATAAACGCGAAATTACAATTGCTAACAGTATCAGAAGGATTAGAAGGAGCAGGAATATGAGCAAAAGCGTGCAAGACGAAAAGATAGAAAGATTACAAGTATTAGAGCACAATCTCCAAGGAATATTAGCACAAAAACAACAATTCCAATCGCAACTATTCGAAGTGAACTCTGCGCTAGAAGAAATAGATGGGTCAGAAGAAGTTTACAAAATATTAGGAGGGGTCTTACTAAGAAAGAAAAAAGAAGACGTAAAAAAAGAACTTGCAGAAAAAAGAGATTTAACACAAATAAGAATCACAACAATAGAAAAACAAGAAAAAAGAATGAGAGAACAAGCACAAACGCTCCAAGAAGAAGTAGTAAAAAAAATGCAAGAGGAAGAAAAAAAATGAGCTGTACAGAATTCTCAATGATACTAAGATTATTACAAGAGCTAGCAGAAGATTCAACAATACCAAAAAATGTAAGGATAACAGTACAAAGCGTGATGCAATTAGTATCAAGAAATGAAGAGCCAAGAATGGCGGCGAGCAAAGCACTGCAAGAATTAGAATCATTAACAGAAATAAACGTAGAACCATTCACAAGATCACAAATATTCAACATAGTAAGCATGCTGGAATCGGTCAAATAGGGCGGGAAGTATAGGGAAAGATTTAAAAATAACACGTCCAACTTCCTGATATAAAGAGGTTTTTTCATGAGATTATCGATAATACTGGTCCTTACGACGGTAGCACTTTTTCTAGCATCATGCTCTAGCGGAGGAAACCAGCAATCATTAGGAAGCACTTTCATAGGAGGAGTAGAAGGAATAACAATAGGATTTGAACAAGGACAACCGCCAGCAGAAGTCTACGATTCAGGACAACAATCATTTTCGATAACACTAAAAGTTCAAAACAAAGGAGAGTTTGACGTTCCAAAAAATAAGACGACTATAACACTAAGCGGGTTCAACCCGACAACATTCAACAGGACGAGAACACAATTATCACAAAGTTCGCCAGATGATTTATTGGCTCTGAGAAAACTGCCAACGGGAGACATACAAGAACAACCACCAACACAAGTAGAATTTCCGAACATGAATCACAATGGAAAAGTCATTGGTTTAGAACAAAAAGTTCCAGTGGAAGCAAGAATATGCTACGAGTACAAAAATACTGCAACAACAAACCTATGCGTAAGAAAAAATTTGATAACTCCAGCGACAGGAGGAGTGTGTGAAGTTGTAGGAAGCAAAGAAGCATCAAACTCCGGAGGGCCAATACAAATAACCGCAATAAAAACGTCAGCAAGATCGCAAAACTCTCTAGGAATAGCATTCACGATATCACACCAAGGAACAGGAGCGGTATACAAACTATTAAGTCAGTGCAGTCAATCACAACAACAAAGAGTTGAAGAAGGAAGAATACTAGTAAAGATTGACAGCGGGCTAACAGGACTAAGTTGTACAGGGCTAAGCGACACGAGCACTAGCGGAACAACATTCCAAGGAGTAGCAAAGTTTATGGGAACACCACTAACGATAACGTGCACGCAACAAATAAGCGACCTAAACGACTACTCACAACCAGTAACCATAACAACAGAATACAATTACGAAGAAATAGCAACAACAACACTAACAGTAAAATCATCAACAGGATAAGTAGAATAGAAAACAAAAATGGAAAAAACCTCGGTTCTCGACGCGTTTTTGCGCAAGCATTAAAAACACCCATTCACAACAAACAAGCGACGGGCATAGTTGGGAGGCCAGCCCCCTCCTGCAACCACAAACGGGCTTAAGGTGGAACAAGAGCTCTATTCCGCGTGTGGAGCGATCCATAATGCGTCCCATAATGATTGCAGACTCCTCGTCCTCATTGGCGGGGCGATTGCCGAACCATGTCAGATCCGGAAGGAAGCAGCATTAAGACACCCGAACCGCGCTTTAAGGGTTGCGGGGACGAGATTATTACGGGGCAAACGCTTATGGCGAGCAAAATGCCAAGAGTAGAGCACGCCCGTCAACCATTTTTTTTAGACAATAGCGACTAAAAAACTACTAGATTTATATATTTGCTGCGAGTTCTAAAAATCCATGGGAGTAATAGGATTCAACTTTTCAAAAATAAATTGCGAAAGAAAAGCAGTAATACAAGGACAAGTAACAATAAATCATTCAGCCAATGTGAAAAATGTAGAAATAGACGAATTAAAACTAGGAACGGTAACACAAAAAGTACTAAGAATAATATTCAATTTCAAAGCGGAATACCAGCCAGACCTAGCAACAATAGAATTTGAAGGAGAAGTATTATGGCTGGAAAGCCCAGAAACAACAACAGAACTAGAACAATTATGGAAAAAAGAAAAAAAATTATCAGAAAGTGTGATGGGGCAAGTAATGTACCAAATAATATCAAAATGCAACATTCAAGCATTATTCCTAAGCAGAGAATTAAATCTACCGCCGCCAATACCAATAATGCCCAAAACAGAACCACAACAAGCAAAAAAGACGTCTAAAAGCAAGTAGTACAAAAGGTTTTTATACATTTCTGAATACCCTCAAACCATGACTGAAACAAAACTAAAAGTTGCAGAAGCAATACAAGATGACGTGAACAAAGGAATAGTAAGAATAGACTCCGGATTTATGAGAGATATAGAAGCAAAACCTGGAGACATACTAGAAATAGAAGGAGGAAGAAAAACAGTAGCAATAGTAGACAGGTCATACCCCGGAGACATAGGATTGAACATAATAAGAATGGACGGTCTAGCGAGAAAAAATTCTAAGACGTCAATAGGAGAAATTGTTAAAGTAACAAAAGCAACAATCAAAGAAGCAAAAAAAGTAGTAGTTGCGCCAGCAAAAGAAGGAGTATTCGTAAGAATGCCGCCGAACATATTCAAACAAGGATTACTAGGAAGAGCGGTAGTAAAAGGAGATATAATAGCGCTAGGTGGAGCCAGAAACAGAAGAATAACAATGGCTGGAAACCCATACGACGAAATGTTCAACATAATAAACGAGTCAATAATGGGAGGAGTGGGACTAGGATTCGGAGACCTAAAATTTATAGTAGCAGACGTAAACCCTAAAACACCAGTAATAATAACCAACACCACAGAAATAATACTAAACCCCGAAGCGATAAACGTTGAAGAAGAAACAGTTCCAGACATATCATACGAAGATGTAGGAGGACTGGACGAAGAAGTATCAAAAATAAGAGAAATGGTAGAACTACCACTAAAACACCCAGAAATATTTGAAAGATTAGGAGTAGAACCACCCAAAGGAGTATTGCTTCACGGACCTCCAGGAACAGGAAAAACACTGCTGGCAAAAGCGGTAGCCAACGAAACAAACGCGCACTTCATTCTGATTAATGGACCAGAAATAGTGAGTAAATTTTATGGCGAATCGGAGAAGAATCTTAGAGATAAATTCACGGAAGCAGAAAAAAATTCTCCATCAATAATATTCTTCGACGAGATAGACGCGATAGCATCAAAAAGAGAAGAAACGAGAGGAGAAGTAGAAAAAAGAATAGTAGCACAATTATTATCACTAATGGACGGTCTGAAAACAAGAGGAAAAGTAGTAGTTATAGCAGCAACAAACATACCAAACTCATTAGACCCCGCGCTAAGAAGGCCCGGAAGATTTGATAGAGAACTATCAATAAGCGTTCCGAACAAAGAAGGTAGACTGAATATACTAAAAATTCACACTAGAAACATGCCATTCTCAAAAGATGTAAAGTTAAAAGAAATTGCAAGCATAACCCATGGATTTGTAGGAGCAGATATGGCGTCACTAGCTAAAGAAGCGGCGATGGTGAGGTTGAGAGAAGTTATACCAGACCTACAACAATACGACAAAGATGAACAAATACCTAAAGAAGTCCTAGAAAAATTGTTCATAAAACATTCAGACTTCAAAAACGCTTTACGAGTAGTAAGGCCGTCAGCATTACGCGAAGTATTAGTAGAATCACCAAACGTAAGATGGACAGACATAGGAGGGCTAGAAGGAACGAAAGAACAACTAAAAGAATCAATAGAGTGGCCGCTAAAATACGCAGAATCATTCAAAAGATTAGGAATAAGGCCGCCAAGAGGAGTACTACTATACGGACCTCCAGGAACAGGAAAAACAATGCTCGCAAAAGCAATAGCAACAGAATCAGAAGCAAACTTTATATCAGTCAAAGGACCATCACTACTATCAATGTGGGTTGGAGAAAGCCTGCCATATAAAGAAGAATTATTAGTAAAACACAATGGAATAATAAAAAGAATGAAAATAGGAGAAGTGGTAGAGAACAAAATAGATGTTGAAGTTTTAGCATTCAATAAAGATAAAAAAATAAGGTTTGCAAAAATAAATGATTATATAAAACACCCACTTACTGGAAAATTATTAGAGATAAAAACAAGAACTGGAAGAAGAATAGTAGTTACAGATTATCACTCCGTTTTTTCTTTCATAAACGGAATATTTACAGATGTTCCGGCAAGCCATTTAATAAAGGGAGAAAGCTATGTAGCAATACCGAAAAATCTGAACATGCCAGAAGAAAAATTAAGAAGCATAAATCTCTACAACCACTTTAAAAAAGATGGTGATATATACGTAAGCAAAGTAAAAGAGTATATTGAAAGAGCAAAAAAAATTCTTGGACTGGAAAGAACTGCAAAGTCATTAAAAATATCTAAAAAATATGTGGCCGATATCATAGGAAAAAATCTTCCAGTACCAATAAACCTTTTTGACAATTTGATAAAAGAAGCAAAGCTTGCTTTAACCCCTGAAGAAATAAAAATAAAACTTAAAGGAAGCGTACACGAATATCCTGCAATATTTAACATAGAAGAAGATTTTTGGAGACTTTTAGGAATATGGATCGCAGAAGGAGATCTAAACGGGCACACCGTAAGAATACACAATCAAAACCATGCTATTAGACAAGATATAATAAATACGTGTAAAAAGTACAATATATACATTTCTGAAATGGAAACTTGCATAACACTAAATTCCAGATTCCTACAAAAAGTGTTCAAAAAAGTATTTGGAATGGAAAGCGGTGCAAACAAGAAAAGACTTCCAACAATATCTTTTACGATTGACAAAAAAAGCAAGTCAGAAATGCTAAAAGGGTATTTCAGCGGAGATGGATCTATTTATTCAAGTAGAGATGGCAAATTTAAAATAGAGGTCGGAACGATAAGCAAAGATCTTGCGAATGATTTAATGTACATGCTTCTGGATTTTGGAATAGTTGCAACATGCTATGAAAAACCTGAAAGAACGGGAACCACAACTTACAGAATAAGTATACTGGGAGTTAAGAATTTTGAAATATTCAAAGATATAGGATTTATAGACAGAAAAAGAGACAAGAAAATAACACAATATATAGAATCAAGAAACTGGTGCAGAAGCGATTTAATACCATTATCTGGAGAACTTTACGAATTGGCTTCCCAACAAAACAAAGTTTATTCAACAAATTACTCAATAGGAAAAGAAAAATTGAAAAGCATGCTAGTGTTAGTAGACAAAGAAAAAACAAAATACAAAGAGTATTGGGATTTGGTAATGGGGGACATATTCTTCGACATGGTTAAAGAAATAAAAGTAATTGAAGGAGAACAATATGTTTATGACATTTCGGTGCCCGAAGGACAAAACTTTATAGGAGGATTTGGAGGAATTATAGCTCACAACAGCGAGAGAGGTGTTCGAAAAATATTCGAGAAAGCAAGACAAGCATCACCATCAATAATATTCTTCGACGAGATAGACGCGCTGGCACCAAGAAGAGGAGCAGGAACAGATAATCACGCAACAGAAAGAGTAGTAAACCAATTACTAACAGAAATGGACGGGTTGGACTCTTTGCAGGACGTTGTCATAATAGCTGCTACAAACAGGCCGGACATAATAGACCCTGCACTATTGCGCCCCGGAAGATTCGACAGAATACTACTAACACCGCCACCAGACATCAATGGAAGAACAGAAATACTAAAAGTTCACACTGCAAAAATGCCATTATCACAAGACGTAAATATTCAAGAAATAGCAGAAAAAACAGAAGGATTTGTAGGAGCAGACATAGAAGCTCTATGCAGAGAAGCAGCAATGATATCACTAAGAGAAGACATGAAAACAAAAGAAGTATCAAAAAAACACTTCGAAGAAGCGCTAAAAATAGTAAGACCATCAGTAACACCAGACATAACAAAAGTATACGAAGAAATAGAAGGACAATTCAAAGGAGCACTAGCAAAACAAGTCAAGGAAAACATGCCTAACTATTTTGGGTGAGAAAAAGAAATTCATAAAACCACCCGCGCCGGGACTTTCAAACTTTTTATATCTCTAATTATCAATGTACTTCAAACAACATAATAATATCGCGCAGGAGAAAACATAGTTTTAACCAGTGACTCTTTGTACCACTACAAAATTCTTCGAAGCAACTCTTCGAGCTTTGGATCAATGTTTTGCTGTTCTCTCTGTCTTCGTGCACGAGGATCATCGTGATCAAGAAGTTCATAATCTGTTCCGAGGCAGACAACTATCCCGCCCCTGCTGCAACCCGCAAGATACAATTCTTCCAATACAGGAGTTAAATGAAAAGATTCGTCTTGTTTCTTTGTTTGATTATTTTTATGATAAGTCATTTTTACACCTTCTTGAATCTGGCAGCAGTGTCAGCAAGTTCCACATGACCAAGAACTACAGCCCTGCAACAATATCTCTGAATTCCTAAATCGTCAAGAACTTTTTTAGGAATCTCTCCCTTATCAGTACGACTCTTAAAATCGTTCCAGTAGTGCGCCAAAGGTTTACCGCAACTCCAACAGCGTATAGGTATTATCATTTTTTTCACCTGTAAGATTTTTGAGTCTTAGCCCTAGCCTTACCACCAGTATTAGGCTTTTTAGACTCCTTTCTACGAACATCAGCAACAAGCAAAGACCTATCATACTCCAAAAACTTGTTCTTCAAAGAAGAATCGTGCTGAGATAACGCCTTACCAATAGCAAGCCTTGCGGCCTGAGATTGAGAAGCTATGCCCCCGCCAACAATATTTATAGAAATATCAACTTCTTTAGACTTATCACCAGCAATAATTAAAGGTTCGCGAATCCTTAATTGATAAATATTAGGAGTGTAAGACTCTAGAAGAACACCATTAATTCTAACAATACCAGAACCCTTAGAAAGAGTAGCTCTAGCGACAGCCCTCTTTCTCCTGCCAGAAACGTGAACGACTTTCAAAAATTGCTTCATTGTTTCCCTCCAAGCTGTCTAAGCAAATCTTTAACAGTAACAAACTCATGAATAGTAGTCCTAGAATTCTTAATAACATCAATATTCAAACCATCAGGAACACCATTATAACACTTAATCCTCTTAAAAGCAAGAACTCCCCGAGACTCTTTATGAGGAAGCATGCCTCTAATAATTCTCTTAAAAAACTTTTCAGGAGTCCTATGAATAAAAGGGCCCTTATGATGCTGACCCATACTCCTCTTCCTCTCATACTTTGAAAGAACAAACTCCTTACTGCCAGTAATAATAGCATCGCCGACATTAATTATCGCAACTTCCTCCCCAAGAATAGCATCTTTAGCAACCCTAGAAGCAAGTCTTCCAACAATAGCTCCAGAAGCATCATAAATTTTCATCCTATCACCCTAACATTTTTGCCTGAAGGATTTTGCTTAACAAGATCGTTGATAGAAACACACTTGCCCTTTCTATCCTCAACAATCTTCCTGGCGCCGTTAGAAAAATTGTAGGCGGCAATAGTTATCTTCTTATCAAGAATTCCAGAACCAAGAACCTTTCCAGGAACTATAACTGTGTCACCATCGTTAGCATACCTGTTAATCCTAGAAATGTTAACGCTTCGACGCTGGCGAGTAGGTCTCTCAAGCTCCAAAGCAACAGCCTTCCAAATAGGAGCATCCTTAACCCTAGAGTACTCTCTAAGAGAACTAATCAAAACCTTCAACTCGTTATCAGTCTTATAATTTTCCATAAACATTTAACTCCAATAAATCTCCGACATATAAGCAAATGGTTCCTCACAATGCGGGGGAAGGGATTCGAACCCTCGAACCCACTAAGGGACAAGAACCTCAATCTTGCGCATTTGACCGCTCTGCCACCCCCGCGAGGGGCGCGCTTCATAAAAACAATTTTACGAAGCATCCTTAATAGAAGATTGCAAATTCTCAAAATCGTTCGCCAGATTTTCAAAAGCAGTCTCCAAAGACTCCTTAGGGCTCAACTGCCCCCAAGGCTCATAATGAAAAATGAATTCGTCAGGAGAATCCTCAATGGATATAGGACCACCATCAACAGATTCAAAAGAAGCATTATCAACCAATGCATCCTCAAACTTTTCTTTATCAACAACAACCCTTCCACCACTAACCCTAAAAATTTTTAGTGGTGAAGAATCAACAAAACTATCAGGGTTATCAACAATCTTGTCATTAATCTTAATATTAGGATAATGTCTATACCAAGACCTGCCAGGACAAAACTTAGAATGATCAGAACCCCTGCCAAGAACTGCAACAGCATCAAACTCCAACTCTTGACCATCAAGCAAAGAAACAATGGGCATATCACCATAAACAGGCTTAACAGCGGGATCCTTACTCTTCAAATCCTTAGCAAAAACAGTTCTAGGACCCTTAGCTTTAAGAGTCAAATGCAAAGTCATACTAGCAGGAGCATCGTCCAAAGAAGTCTTTTTATCCCACTCTTTATAACTCTTAAGATCAGTAGATAGAGGAATTAATCCAAGTCTGTGAGCCAAAAATTCATCATAAAGAATAGAGTTGTTCTTCCTAAACTCAACCATCTCTATAGCCATAGTAGGAACATTCTCCATAATAGACCTCCTCAAAGCGTTAAGAAATGCAGGAGAAGTTTTAGAAACTTTGAAAACAACCCTACCAGTGATACTATCCTTACCAATTTTAACAAAGCCAACCATACTACACCCTCCTACCTCTCTTACCGCCTTTCTTTCTGCAACCGCCATGAGGCAAAGGAGTTACATCCTCTATAAGACCAACTTTAAAACCCATCCTAGAAAGAGTTCTAATGGCTGCCTGCGCGCCAGGACCAGGACTAGTAGGACCATTATGACCACCAGGAGCCCTAACACGAATATGCAAACCAGTAACACCCTTCTCTTTAGCAGTCTCACCGGCCTTTTTCGCAGCCATCATCGCAGCAGTAGGAGAACTCTCCAAACGATGAGACTTAACAACCATGCCACCAGAAGCCCTGCCAAGAGTTTCAGAACCAGTAATATCAGTAATATGAATGATAGTATCATTATAAGAAGCATAAATATGAGCAGTACCCCACCTATCATTCTGCCTACTCATTAGAACCACCAGCACTAACATTATTAATAATAGAATTATTGGAATTATTACCAGAGCGCGAAGAAGATTTAGTAACGGCAACACTACGTTCAGGATGAGAAGAATCAAAAAGTGAAGAATTAGAAACAAAAGTTATAGAAGATTCTTCACTAACAGGAACAATATACGAAGGAACAGAAACACTCTTACTGCCAAGAGAAATATGGTTATGAGTAATAAACTGCCTAGCCTGTGAAGGAGTTCTAGCAAGACCCTTCTTGTGAACAAGAGTCTGCAACCTCCTATCAAGAATACTAGTAACTGTAAGATCCAAAATGTTATCAAGCTGAGGATTCTCGCCAAGAAGACCAATACGCTGAAGCTTCTTGAACAATTGCTGCTTCTCCTTCTCGGCCTGAGAACCTTTAGCAGCAATAAGTTTTTTAGCCTGACCAGAATAATCCTTAATCTTGCTACCCATCCTCCACAACTCTCTCTTAGTCTTCAAACCGTAGTCAGAAATAATCTTGCTTTCAACCTCAAGGCGAGACTTCTGCCAAGGATGCCTAGGACCACTAAACTTTTTTTTAATTCTTCTAGGATCTCCCATAAATCAATCACCCAGGAGCTGCAGTCTTTTGAGCCGCAGACCTCATAACACCAACAGCCTTACCCTTATTCCTTCTAGAATTACTACGAGTCCTCTGACCCCTAACAGGAAGGCCGAAAGCATGACGCAAACCCTTATAAGTCCTAATCTTCCTCATAAACTTAACATCATTCTCAACACGATAAGAAAGATCAGATGAAGACAAATGAATGTTTTCACCAGACTCCAAATCTTTACGCCTATTAACCATCCACTCAGGAATGCCCTTCACAACAGGCGAAGAAATAACTGAATCAATCCTTTCAACATCAGCAACAGGAAGCAAACCAAGAATAGCACTCTTTTGAATACCCGCAACATGACAAACAGCATTAGCCAAAGAAAAACTAACACCCTTAACACCCCTAAGCGCGCGAACTACAGAAAGCTCGCCCCTAAGATCAGTTTTAGCGATCCTAACAATGTGTCTTAACTCTTGATCAACCATAAAAATCAACCATTAAAGCCCGGAGAAAACATTTACGAAATGTTCACCCTCGATCGCCTCTAAAGAGACTCGGGCGGTATGAAAAGAAGGAAAAAGAGGCAGTTTATAAAACATTCGGTTGAGTTTTTGGGCGTGTTTCCCAGTGACATATGTCGCTGCGGAACACACAACAAATGAACAAAAGTTTATAAACACTCCAAAGCTACTTTTTATGGGAGTTTTATGACGACAATAGTGCCAAGAATAATAGAGGAAGAACTAAAAAGTTCATACTTATTGTACTCTCTATCAGTAATAGTTGGTAGAGCCCTTCCAGATGTTAGAGACGGGCTAAAACCGGTGCATAGAAGAATATTATACGCTATGAGAGACCTGGGATTAGTCCACAGCAAGCCTTTCAAGAAGTGTGCGAGAATAGTCGGGGAATGCTTCACAAAAGAAACGCTCATCACTACCGCCCGAGGAATGATACCCATTATTGATGTGAAAAGAGGAGATATTGTATATACAAAAGATGGAATAGAAATAGTCAAAGAATTATTTGAAATGCCAGAAAAACCAATACTTTCTCTCACGCTTACTAATGGACAACATATTTCTGCAACAGAATCACAAAAATTCATGACATTCAACGAATCTTTTCAATATGAATGGAAAAACGCAAAAGATATAACTACAGAAGATTGGATAGTCATGCGATCTATATACCCAGAAATTCAAGAATGTGCAAAAATAAAAATTGCGGGAAATGTATGCCTTGAGATTGATGAGAATATAGCATACATCATAGGACAATTTCTCTCCGATGGTTGGGTGGAACAATCATCAGGGAGATACTGCTTTTTTTCATCATCTAAAGGAGTTGTAGAAAAAATATCTGAAGCCATAACATCAACATTCGGATATATTCCAACGATAGAAACAAAAAAGTATGAGTATCAAACAGCAACAGGAACACTTCTTTTGAACCAAGCATATCAAGTAAGAATCAACAGAAAAGAAATATGCTTACTACTTTCAAGAACAATGGGTACTGAAAAGATGAAAGCGAGAACCAAAATCATTCCACAAATATTTTTTTCCTCACCAAAAAGAGTTATAGGAGCACTCCTCTCAGGACTTCTTGATGGTGATGGAAGCATTCACAAGACGAGAAGCACGGTAACATATAGCTCTATATCTGAAAAGCTCATAGATCAATTATTATTACTTACACAACAACTCGGCGCAATTGGAAAAAAATATAAAAATTATCCCAAAGCCCACATTGTCAATAACAGAATGGTTCAAGGAAAATATCCTTCCTATTCCATAGAATGGAATGGGCTTTTTGCCCAAAAAATGGGAGAACTCTGCACGCTTCACAATGAAAAAAGAAAAACAGGAATACAAAGAATACAGACAATGCAATCAGGAAAAAATGATTTTGAGGTAATACCTTTCTCGGAAAAAGTTCTCTTTTCGGAACTTATCAATCTTCACAAAGGAAGCGGGCGGTACACAAATACTCAAGGAAAAAAATTTAGAATGGGAATAAGATATCCCGGGGGAGGAAAAATACGATACTCTTCAGACCTTCTTGAAAAACCGTTGCGAAAAAGCCAAATTGTGGAATGGGGAATTCTCAAAAAACTAGAAATTCTTGGATCTTCATATACCGCATGCCTTAAAAATATTATAGAGAACAATATTTTTTTCCTGCAAGTGTCAAACATTGAAAAGAAAAATCCAGAAAAAACATACGACATACAAACAGGCGAAAGCCACGAATTCATCGCTCAAGGAATGATAGTACACAATTGTCTAGGAAAATATCATCCGCACGGAGATGTGGCAGTTTACGATGCGCTGGTAAGATTGGCACAAGATTTCTCAATGCGATATCCATTGGTTGAAGGACAAGGAAATTTTGGGAGCGTCGACGGAGATTCTCCTGCAAGTATGAGATATACTGAAGCAAGACTGCAAAAAATATCAGAAGAATTATTATCAGATCTTGACAAAGAAACAGTAGATTTCGTACCAAATTTTGACAGCTCACTAACAGAACCAAAAATTTTGCCGTCAAAAATACCTAACCTGCTGATTAATGGAAGCAACGGAATAGCAGTAGGAATGGCGACAAACATACCCCCGCACAATATGAAGGAAACATGCAATGCATTAATACAATTAATAAAAAATTCCGAGTGCACAACAAAAGAGTTGATGACTCAAATAACGGGGCCGGACTTTCCAACAGGGGGAATAATATGCGGAGCTCAAGGAATAAGAGAAGCTTACGAAACAGGCAGAGGAAAAATAATTGTAAGGGCTAAAACAAAAATAGAAGAAAACAAGAAAAAACAATCATTAATAATAACAGAAATACCATTCCTAGTAAACAAGTCACAGCTTGTAGAATCAATAGCAGAACTAGTTCAAGAAAAGAAAATAACAGGAATATCAGACATAAGGGATGAAAGCGACAGGGACGGAATACGAGTTGTGCTAGAATTGAAAAGCGAGGCGAACAGCGACGTTGTAACAAACCAATTATTCAAACACACAAGACTTCAAGACTCAGTAAGCATAATAATGCTTGCAATAGTTGACGGGCAACCAAAAATATTGCCTCTAAAAGAAATGCTTAAAGAGTTTCTAAAACACAGAATTATAGTAGTAAGAAGAAGAACAGAGTACGACCTAAAAATTGCGAAAGAAAGAGTACATATAGTGGAAGGGTTGCTAAAAGCTCTGGAAAATATTGACGGAGTTGTAGAACTAATAAAAAAGTCAGAAAATCCAAAAACTGCGCAACAAGCACTGCAAGAAAAATATTTTTTGACAGAAGCACAATCAACAGCCATATTAGACATGAAGCTTCAAAGATTAACAGGATTAGAACAAAACAGACTCAGAGAAGAACATTCAGAACTATTAAAAAATATCTCGGAATGGGAATCAGTATTATCATCAGAGCAAAAAGTATTAGAAATAATAATAAATGAAACAACAAAAATAATAGAAACTTACGGCGACGAGAGAAAAACAATAATATCCAACAATGCGGAAACTTTAGAAGAAGAAGACTTAATAAAACCAGAAGAGTCAGTAATAACAGTAAGCAGAGAAGGATATGTTAAAAGATTGGGAGTGAATACTTACAGACAACAAAAAAGAGGGGGCAGAGGAGTAGTAGGCGCAGAAGCAAGAGACGGAGATCGTCTGGAGTCATTATTTATAGCAAACACTCAAGACTCCATATTATGCTTTACTAATCACGGAAAAATTCATTGGATGAAAGCATATGCAATACCAGAAGCTGGAAGATACGCCAAAGGAACAGCATTAGCAAATCTGCTACAATTATCAACTGGAGAGAGAGTAACATCATGCCTTGCAGTAACAAACTTTGGAGAAGGGTGCTTCGTATTCATGGCTTCAAGAAAAGGAATAGTAAAAAAAGTATCACTATCAGAATTTTCAAATCCCCGAAAAGGAGGAATAGCCGCGATAAATTTAGGCGAAGGCGATGAACTTTCAAACGTCGCACTAACTGACGGAGAAAGAGATATACTAATAGCAACAAAAGACGGGTGCGCGATACACTTCAACGAGAAAACAGTAAGACCAATGGGAAGAACTGCGCAAGGAGTTATAGGAATAAGACTAATAGAAAATGATGAAGTGATTGGAGCTTTAGTAGATGATGAAAGAAAAGATGTTTTAACAATAACAAGCAATGGGTTCGGAAAAAGAACCGCGGTAGAAGAGTACAGGATAACCAACAGAGGGGGAGTTGGAGTAACAAACGTAAAGTTAACAGAAAAAAACGGGCGGGTAGTAGCAGTACTGCCTGTAGGAATAGACGACGAAATAATACTGATGTCTAAAGGAGGAGTAGTAGTAAGAATTCCGGTACAACAAATATCAAAAATAGGAAGAAGCACTCAAGGAGTAAGGGTGATGAAGCTGGAAGAAAGCGACGAGGTAGTAAGTGCGACAGTAGTCAGAGATGAAGAGATGGAAGTATGACTAAATACTATTTTCAGACGTTAGAAGGAGGAGAAGAAGAATTATTAAAAGAAGCGCAAGAATCAAAAATTCAAGGAAATATATTAGGCAACGGAATAGTAGAAGCAGAGAGCACATTGTCAGAAGCAACAAAAATCGCCTACAATTCAAGAATACTATTGGGAGTGTACCAAGAATTTTCCAAAGAAGAAGTAAAAGGAAAAACATTCTCAATAGAATCAGCAAACGGCCATGGACAGTTAGAAGTGAGAGAAGAAATAACCGAAGAATTAAAAAATTTGGGAGGAACTTTAGACTACAAAAGTCCAGAAATAAAGATTTCGTTAATAACCATAAATGACCAAATAATGATTAGCAAAAATGTTTATGAGGATTTGGGAAAGAGAGAATATTATGTGTTCAGAGCAAGACACGCGATAAGACCTATAACTGCAAACATATTTCTGAAAAAAATATCTCTGCCCAAAAAAGGAGTGAGCATATTTCCGTTCACTGGCGACGGAATGATGGCTATAGAAACAGCATTAATACTAACAAACCAAAGCGTTCACAAAACAGAAAAAAACAAGTTCGGAGAATACTCAAACATTCTGGAATCCGAAGACAAAAAAGAAAAAATAACTGAAACAAAAATATACGTGCTAGACACAGATTTCAGAGGAATAAACAATGCCAGAAAAAATGCTATATTAGCAAACACAGAAAAAAAAATAGACTTCTCAAGAAAAACAGCAGAAGATTTAGACTTAAAATTCGAAGATGAAAGTGTTGACACGATACTTTGCATACCTCCGCAACCATCAGAACACAAAGACCCAATACCTCAATGGAATTCGCTATTCAAAAGAGGACACCAAGTGTTAAAAAAAACAGGAGTGCTCGGCGTACTAATGATGAGAGGTGCAGAAACATTCACAGAAAAAGCAGAACAAAAACGCTTCAAAAAAGAAAAAGAAATAAAAATAAAGCAAGGAAAAGAGACAATAACAGGAATAATATTCAGAAAAGTTTAGAGAGAAAGAAATATAAACGCGCTAACTAACCTACACTCTCGGTACTGCGGTCTAGTGGTTATGACGCAAAAAAATATCTGGTTTGTAAGGGCGTGTGGTCTAGTGGCTATGACGTCGCATTCACATTGCGAAGGTCGCCAGTTCGAATCTGGCCATGCCCATTAAAAAAATGTGGAGCACTAATCTCGCTGTTGCTCTCTCAAAACTTTCTCGTATTCTCTACCAACTTCATGGCTAACCAACTTTGATAATTTCTCATGCATTGAAGGAATTATTATATGCTCATCACAAATCCTTCTTGTAGAATCATCAACATTAATCCTGTCCTCGTCGCGACGAGAATAAGGATGCTCTCCGACAGAATCATCACCCCGCCAAACCTCAACAGACTTGTAATGCAATATTTTTCTAACAATCAGAGGCAACAATTTCCTGCTAGAAACAACATCATAAACAATATTACCCTTCCTAAACCTTCTAGCAACAGATTCGTAAGTTGTACCCTTAAAATCTAAAACATACCTTTGAGGAATGTAACCCTGTTCTTGCAAAGATTCACATAAATTTTCAACAAGAGTTCTAACAGACGCGGAAAACCTATCATAAGATGCTTCCTTCTCTTCCTGCCTCAAAACCTCGTAACGAGCGCGGTCATAAAAATCCCTAACAGCTTCATAAACCCAAGAAGCGTGAACTGGCCGTTCTGAAAGCAATGATTTATTAATAGTATACTGAGATTTTTTACCAACAAACAAATCCCACAAAATTTTAGTCATACCAAGATCAGAATTCCTTGAATAATACATAAAAGGAATTCTAGGAATTTTTTTTCTGTCACTAGGAAGCAAACCAGTAAGATTTTCTGAAGAGGACTTGCCAGACCTATTATCAATGTCAAG
Organism: Candidatus Woesearchaeota archaeon; assembly: GCA_016203445.1. GTDB lineage: Archaea > Nanobdellota > Nanobdellia > Woesearchaeales > ARS49 > JACQMS01. The sequence goes on along the minus strand of JACQMS010000037.1, from coordinate 12,320 downwards.
AGCCAAAGCGAGAGCGGAAATGTGAGCACAAATAATGCTAAAACCATTAGACTGGCCATAAATATAATCTCCACAATCACAAGAGGCATCATAATGACCTAGATGATTATCATCAATAACAGTCATAGTTACATGATGAGGAGACTTATTTTTTTGAGAGCGAACAAAAGCGTCATACATAGCACCATAAAGAGCAACGCTCTCTATGGCTCTGCCACCAGAAAAAATATTCGGAGCCCTACCGTCAGCAGAATCCATAAAAACTTTTTTAACAGTTCTAAAACTTTGATGAGCATCATTAGAATAATTCTGAATCCTTCTCTCTAAATCATCAGGAGATCCCAAAAGAGCCAAACCCAAAGCAAACTTTGTAGGAGACAAAAAAATAGCTCTTCTTCTACGCCTAACAACAATACCATAATCCCTAGGAAGTATTTCACCAGTAAACATATTAGTAACCCCCAATAATCACACGCGCCCGCGAGGATTTGAACCCCGGACCTACTGCTTAGAAGGCAGTCGCTCTATCCAAGCTGAGCTACGGGCGCAAAGCATAATACCAGGTAATAATATGTGTTTTAAAATCTTCCTCTCCGCAAACTATTAAAAGCAACAACCTGATTTCAGCAATATTATGGCAGATTACTTGACAGAAATTAAAAGTATAGAAGACGAGATGCGAAAAACACAATACAATAAGGCAACAGAACACCATTTTGGAGTATTAAAAGCTAAAATAGCAAAGTTAAGAGAAAGACATGAAGCGAGACAAAAAGCGAGAGGTTCAGGATACAGTTTCAGCGTCAAAAAATCTGGTGATGCAACAATAATACTTGTAGGATTTCCAAGCGTGGGAAAAAGCACATTGCTGAATTCATTAACGGGCTCAAAATCAGAAACTGCATCTTACGCATTCACAACACTAACAGTAATTCCGGGAGTTTTAAAACATAGAGGAGCAAAAATACAAATTCTAGATGTTCCAGGAATACTGTCCGGAGCCGCGGCGGGAACGGGCAGAGGAAAAGAAGTTTTGGGAGTTGTAAGAAGCGCGGACATGGTATTATTCGTAGTTGATGCATCACACCCAGAACAAGTATCAAAACTGCGCAAAGAAGTTTACGACTCAGGAGTTCGTTTAGACGAATCGATGCCCGCAATGAGGATTGTGAAAACTCCCAGAGGAGGGGTCAGAGTACTAACAACTTGCAAACAAGAAATATCCAACAAAACATTTGAAGATATTCTAAAACAGTTAGGAATAAGCAATGCTACGATTGTACTGAGAGAAAAAATAAGTGTTGAAAGGTTTATTGATGGAGTTCAGGGAGGAAAATCATACTTGTCAAGTATAATAGTATTAAACAAGTCAGATCTGGTAGAAAAAAATATTTTGAGCGACTCTATAAAAATTTCGGGGGCAAAAATATCTGTAAGTGCGACTACAAAAGAAAATATTGAAAAACTAAAAGATTTAATTTATGACTCTCTAAAACTAATACCAATATACCTTAAAGAAATGGGTAAAGAACCGGACATAAAAGTTCCGCTAATAGTAAGAGATGGAGCAACTATAAAAGATATATGCAACAGAATTCATAGAGATGTAGAAAAATTATTCAAGTATGCGAGAATATGGGGTCCCAGCGCAAAATTTCCCGCACAGATAATAAGAGATTTGGACAGAAAAGTTAAAGGTGGGGATATAATAGAAGTTCACGCAAGATAAGAACTCAATTGTTTATTTCAAAATTGGGTTTAATACCTCGCGGCTTGCCGCGATTTTCTGCAACCCTATTTTGAAACGTCGGCAATAAGCCATTTGCTGATAAAAATAGTGGCTTATTGCTGATCGTGATCAAAAATGAAATTTTTGACATTAGAAATTGCCGGTCGCGAAGCGAGAAAGTTCGCGTAATACCACATCGGCTTGCCGTGTGGATAGCGAACTTTCAGGCAATTTCTTTATTCAGGAATTCTTCTAGACTTAGGAACATAATTCTTAAGAATGCTGTTTTTAATAAGACCACAACCAAGAATATCATCACCACACTTAACAATAACCCAACCATCACCAACAATTCCAGAAATATTAGAGCCAGACAACCATAACTTTTTTTGATCATCTAACAAATAAATAACATTTTTTGAAGCACCATCACCCCAAAGAATGGCGCCATCAAGAGATAATCTCAAACCATAAGTCTCATCAGCAACATAAAGACCAATAGAAGAAATTCTAAGCTTTGAAGAATCAACAAAACCAACACCCTTAGACAGAACAAAAATTTTTCCAGAAGAAGATTTAACAAAAGAGTACTCCCTAGAAATAACAATACCCCACTGGTTCTCAACACTCCTACGAAAATTTTTAGCATCCTTTGAAGATAATAAATTAAAAGTCATAAACAAGGCAAAGTGGGAAGATTTATAAACAATACTCATAAAATTGCTACAGTTAAACCAAGAGAAGGAACTCTTTCTTAGAAGTTTAATAACAAAATATTCATGCAACAATATGGTGCATGATTTTATCGGAGGATAAGAAAATGGGATTTGACGAAGGCCGAAGAGAATTCGGTTCGAGAGATTTTGGCGGCAGAAGCGGCGGATTTGGGGGACGAGGCGGCGGATTTAACAGAGGAGGACCAAGGAGAGATTTCGGTCCTAGAGAAATGCACAAAGCAAAGTGCTCTGACTGCGGCCAAGACTGCGAAGTGCCATTCAAGCCAACAGAAGGAAAACCAGTCTACTGCAGAGACTGCTACAAGAAAAAGAAAGGATTCTAATCCTAAAATTTTTCTAAAATATCTATTTTTTTATTTTTTTTAACTTTTCTTTTCCGACATTTCTGTATGCCAGCAATCTATTTACGATAAATTTGTAGTGGTTAAAGTAATAATAAATTATACTATTTTTATACATAAAGTCGGAACATTTATATATTTGTAGTGGTTAAATAATATAATGGTAAATATTGTAACAAAGAGAATTGGAAGAAATGAATATCTCTATCTTGTGCGCTCACTGCGCGACGGAGAAAAAGTTGTGCAAAAAACTCTAAAATATATAGGCAAGAAAAGACCCATTCCGGAAGAAGAGTTTGAGTGTATGAAACTGTCGGCAGAAGACAAAGATTGGATTCTTTCAAAGCAAGAAGATGTTCTTTCATACACAGAACACGAAAAACTAAAACTAGTATCACAATCATACCATCAGCATATGAAAACACTGAATACTATATCAAAAGAACAGACAAGAGAAAATTTTTTGAGCAAGTTTATCGCGAGCAGTAATGCTATTGAAGGTTCAACAATGACTCAAAAAGAAACATATGAGTACTTGTTCAACGATACTATCCCAAATCATAGAAAGAAAAAAGAATTATTCATGGCTACAAACTTGTACAATGCGTGGATATTTCTTGAAAAAAATTTTCATAGACATCCAACACATCATGATATGCACGAGCTTCATAAAAGGGTAAACAAAGATATAGAAACGGAGGAAACACTTGGACGATATAAAAAAGTTCAGAATTATATCGGAGATGTTTATACAACGTCATATATTTACGTTCAAGATAGAATGCACAAACTCCTTCGATGGATACGCACAGCATACAAGAACATCAACGATTTTGAGGTCGCATTCCAATCACATGCACAATTTGAAATTATACACCCTTTTGTTGATGGTAATGGAAGAGTTGGAAGACTATTAATAAACTGGATTCTTCTCAATAAAAAGTACGCTCCTATAGCCATACGCGCAGAAAGAAGAAACGAGTATATACAAGCAATTGATACTGCAAGAAAAGGAAGCAGAGAGGCAATAGTAAAATTCTGCGCTGAAGAATATTTAGAACAGTACAAGTTTAGGGAAGAAAGTGTTTGACATCACTTTTTTACAGTTATCATCATTCTTAAATACTAATCAGATCAATAGTTTTTTCGTTTTTCATAACAATCACCTCATTTTCTCGTAACAAATTCAATGAAAGCGGAGGGAGGGACTCGAACCCCCGGATAAACGCTCTGCAGGCGCTCCCCTTAGCCGCTTGGGTACCTCCGCGGTGAAAAATCGTTGAGTTGTCAAACATGAAATTTACAGAGAGATTTAAAACTATCGACTTTTTAGTAATATTATCTCTACAACATCCTCAGGAGAAATATTTGTTGTATCTATAACAATGTTATAATGCTTCATATCCTGCACATCCACACCATATATTTTTTTATACCTTTCTTGTTCTGCTTTCGTGCGAATTTCGATTTTTTCAAAAACTTCCTTTTCATCAACATATTTAGATTCTTCTTCTCGACCTTTACCTGATGATGACTGATGAAATATTCTCATGGCCGCAATTTTAGGATCACACTTAAGATAAATGTGCAAAGCTTTTTTATCTTTTGGAACCACATTAAATACCATTCTACCCTCCAATATTAATCCTGATTTTTCTCTAGCGACCGAGGCCATTCTGGAATCAACTTCCCTGTCCAAAAAATCACTAGGCAGAGTAGAATACCATTCTTCAAAAGGCAATGATTTAGGATTATATTCTAAGTTAGGATACAATTCTTTTCTAAATATTCCTCCTGCATGAATCCTGTGATAATTTGTTTTTTGTTCAAGAATCTTAGCTACAGTACTTTTTCCTGAACCAGGAGTTCCACTAATCGTATATATCTCGAATAACATAAAACTGCAATATAACACGCATTAATAAACATTTTCAAAAATATTGCCAATTTCAAAAAAAACATTTATGGTTTCTACCCGCCACAACCGCCCCTCTTATCACCGCAACGCTTGCAATGATAACAATTAGGGCTAGACTGCTCCATAATACTGCCACAACCCTGGCACGCAACACCACGATTATTACCATTCTTAGAACCATTGCCGTTAGAACCATTAACAATCATTGCAAGACTTTTTCTCTCAACAAAACCCCCGAGCTCTGCATCATTCAAAACTTGAGATTCATCCCAATCATCAACTTTCAACCTTTCAAAAGTTCTAAAAACACCATTCTGAGCACCGCGCAATTCAGACAATACTAAACCATTACTATTCTCAACAATATCAGTAATACCCTTATACTCCAACAACAAAAATTTAGCTGCGAAGTCCAAAGGTGACAAAGCAATCTTTATGAAAGGATGCCCTTCAACAATCCCCTGAGGGTCAAACTGCTGACCCCTCCAAGAAGAAACAACATCTTCAAGATCCACACCCCTCTTCAAAGATTTAGATGCCATAATACCATGAGTTGTCAACAAAGCCTGTAATGTTGAACCCGCAGTGTAAGAAAGAAAGACTATCTGCCCGGGTCTACCATCATCATACTCGCTGACAGTAACATGCAAAGGAACACCACCAATCTTAACCTCACTCTCAAAACAAATCCTTCTATTAGGCAACTCTTCCTTAGCACCACGACCTAATTGAACATAACTCTTGCCACCAAAATCCAGAGCGGCATCGGGCTTGCTATTATGCCTGAAAACGGCCAAAGCTTTCAAGCCCAAAGAGTGGCCAAGAATGTAGCCGTTAAAAATATCTGCGACAGTAGCATCATTAGGAAGATTAGAAGTTTTGGATATCGCTCCAGAGACGAAAGGCTGAATAGATCCAAGCATTCTAACATGATCCTCGAAAGGAATAGCGCCAACACCAGACTTATTACCAAAAGCGGTATCAAAAACTTCCAAATGCTCGTGATGAATTATAGGAGCTCCCCGAACAGTTCCAGTCTTTGCAACATAATCACAAATTTCTAAAGATTCTGAACCAGAATACCCAAGATTTCTCAAAGCATTACCAACCTCCCTATTAGCAAGAGTAACATTGCCACCACCAGCAAGATTCTTAACAATTCTCAAAGAAATGGCGGGCTCAACGCCAGTAGTGTCACAACCCATCAAAAAAGAAATAGTTCCGGTAGGAGCCAGCAAAGTAGTCTGAGCGTTCCTAAAACCAAACCTTTCACCGCGACTAAGAGCGCTACTCCAAGACCTTTCAGCCTCAACACGCATATCACTAGGAACTAAATCCCAAGCAATATCCTCAAGACTTGCCTGATGCTTTCTGATAACATCAAGCATAGAATTTTTGTTAAAATCAAAATGATCAAAAGAACCTAAATGCTCAGAAGACTCCGCAGACTGCTCATAAGAATTACCAGTCATAATGGCGGCCATTGCCGCGGCAAAAGCACGACCACTATCAGAAGCATACGCAACACCTCTGCGCATCAACAACGCTCCCAAATTAGCGTAACCCAAACCAATAGTTCTAAACTCCGGGCTAACGCGAGCAATATCTTCAACAGGGTAAGACGCGGCATCGTTAAGAATATCAAGGGCTATAGTTATCAATTCATTAGCCATGCGAAAATTCCTAACAGAAAAATTTCCGCTACTATCAGAAAATTCTAACAAGTTAGTAGAAGCAAGATTACAAGAAGTATCATCCAAAAACATGTACTCAGAACAAGGATTGCTAGAATTAATTCTTCCAGAATTCTTACAAGTGTGCATTTCCTGAATCTTGGTCTCATACTGAACGGCAGGATCACCAATACGCCAACTACCAAAAGAGATAGATTTCAACATTTCAACAACAGAAACTGTTTTAACAACAACATCATCAGTAACTCTTCTCAACTCAATATTACCATCGCTATTCAACTTCTCAAAAAAATCATCATCTAAGCGAACAGAAAGATTGGTGTTCTGGTAAGCAACAGTAGCACAAGCATCACCATCCATACCCGCGGAATACGCCGCTTTCATAAGAGTTAGGGCTTTACGGTCCTCAACAATTTTACACCTTATAAACTTCATAATATCAGGATGGCTCTGCCTCATAGTAGTCATTCTTGCAGCTCTCCTGCTCTTACCACCAGATTTTATAGTACCAGCATTACTATCATAATTTTTCAAAAAGCTCAAAGGGCCAGAAGCTCTGCCACCACCAGACAACAACTCACTCTCTGAACGCAAAGCACCAATATCCTGACCTATGCCCGAGCCGGCAGAAAAAATTGCCCCCTCGTCCCTAACATGCTTAAGAATACTCTCAAGACTATCTCTAGGACCTTTGATAAAACAAGCATGACACTGAGGATGAACATACTCTTTATCAGAACGAGTAACAACACCAGTTGCAGGATCTCTCCAAAAATTAAGACTTCTACTGCCATCGATGCCATACTCATTATAAATGCCAGCATTAAATTGAACAGGAGAATTAAAAGCAAACATCCTATTCATTTGAAGAAACGCGAGCTCATCCCTAAATGCTTCCCTATCAGCATCAGAAGCAAAATATCCAAAACGATCGCCCATATCCGTAACAAAATTTGTAACCCTCCTAACAAGGTGAGCAAAAGAAAATTCGTGATCATTACCAATCTTCTCCCTAAGTTTTTCTTTCCACTCAGGCTTTGATGGCTTAAAAAAATATTTTTGCGCAACAATCTGCGCAGAAACATCATCAAGAGATTCAGGAAAAAGAGCATCAGTCATCTCAAAAATAGTAGCACCAGTTTCATAATGAGTAATCTTCAAATTCTTTCTAACCATAGGGCCAGCAGTAGTGTAAGGATCGGTCTTGTCATCAGTAAAATGCCTGCTAATATGCAAACCTCTGCGAGAACACTGCTGATGATAAACTCTTCCAACATCTAAACGGTCCAAAAATTTTTGTCCGCGAAAATCATAAACGTGAATACTGCCACTACTAATGGCTGAAGTCAGATCATCAGGATTTAAGTGAGGAGCGTGATCTTTCAAAAGAGAAAAAATCGCGTCAAAAGATATGAGCCGTTCTTTATCATAAGAATCAAGTAGTGAAACAGAATAACTCTTGACCTGACCAGAAGCAGTCGCATCAAACTCCACAACAACACCTTCACTCATTTTAAACCACCTTTTTTAATGTTGAACAGCTAGAGGCTTTTCCAACAATTTATGAACTTCCGCCTCGAAATCTTCCAAATCCTTGAACTCTTTGTAAATAGACGCAAACCTTATGTATGCAATCTTGTCAAGCTTTTTAAGCTCCTTCATAACATTCTCTCCAATAAAAGTTGAAGGAACGTCCGTAGAAGCAAGCTTTCTTATCCTAGACTCTATCCTATCAATAAGAGCCTCTTTCTGCTCAGAAGTAACGGGCCTCTTACCGCAAGCAATATTAACTCCACGCAAAATTTTATCCCTGTCAAAACTCTCCTTGCGACCATCCTTTTTTATAACAACAATATCCAAACCAACAACTTTTTCTCTAGTGGTAAACCTTTTGCCACATTTCAAACACTCGCGCCTTCTCCTAGTTTCTTCAGCATCAGGAGACTCCCTGCTGTCAATAACACTAACATCATCATTAGAACAATAAGGACACCTCAAAATTCCACCTCTATTTTTTAAAAGTGCTCCGACGAGACCAATCACAATATATAGTGGCAGTCCCACGACGAAAACACTATCAGTGGTATCTTAGAAATTTTGGATTTATAAACATTTATGTATTCAAAAATGTGTTTTATGAATCATAAAACCACTCAGGACGACGACCGGGCATCATCCTTTCAGTCTGGGTCCGTTCGTCTTATTACATAAAATTGTATAGGGCGACGACCGGGAATCGAACCCGGACCACAAGAGCCACAGTCTCGTATACTACCATTATACTATCGTCGCCAATAAAAAAATCAGTCAAAGAAACTACTTAGAGAAGTCATATAAAAATGTTTGGCAGGGATGGAATAAGCTCCATTTTGTCGGGCGTGAAACACTCGTCAAAGAAGAGTGTTGAAGGCATTGAACCTTCGCAAACGCGCGCCTTGGCATTCAACTAATGCGTCCTGAGGACTTGCACCAGCCAGGGTGATCGTTGCATCGACACCTTTGCGCAAACTCGACTGGTTATCTCACGCCTGTCACCAAGCGCTTCGCAATCTCACAGCGTCGCAAAGGGCGTTCGTTTCTGTTCCAGAGCCGTCCATTGCTGAACCTCCTGTTTATCGGAGTGGCTTTTGAAAGGTGTGGAGACTTTCCTCACCAAAAGGCGAGGCCAAGAACCATCCCTGCCAATAGGAATTATTTTTGCAGTATATATAAATCTTCTCAGGATTGAAAATAAAGGCGCTAGCAGGCAGTAGAAGTCGAGGGTAGGGGGCGACTCAAACCTGCTAACGCTTTTTAAGATAATTTGAATAACCACTATATAAACCTTTCGGTTAATAACCACTGTTTGGTGGTAAAATTTGTTGGGATGCCGTGTAGAGAAACACTAACAAGAAAACTCCCGCAACTCCTCCCTTAGAAGTATGAATCAATACGTAATTCGAGTATTTAAAGCTTCTTTTTTAACCACTCAACTTCCTCGAAATTCAAAAAATTCTTCCAAGAAGAATTAGAGCCAACCCAAAACTTAAGAAAAGGAAGAGTCTCAAGAGAAAACTTTCTAGTAGAACAATGCAAAGACATATTCGAACAAAAATCAAAACTTTTAGCCCTCTCATTCTTAGCACGCCAATAAGAAAAAATCAACGAAGGCTCTCTATAAACAGGCGGAGCCCTCTTCGGAAAATCCTTTGAAAGAGAGATACCTGCAGTAATCAAAGGATATACAACCGCTAAAAACCTCCAGTGCTGCCGTCTCTGAATCCTAGACCTAAAAATATCTGCGAGTGACAAAAAGTTCATAGCTCTCAACAAACCAAAACTCTCATACTCACGAAAAATATTCTCCTCAAACCAAGGAAAAATACCATCAATATCATCAGAAACATTATCAAAAGCGCCAACGACATCATTAAAAGATTTACTCTTGAAAATTTTTGTAAGAGCCTGCTGAATACTCTCCTCTTTAGCCCTATAACCCAAAAGGTTGACATTATCAACATTTACAGAAGAACAGCCAACAGATAAAAGTTGCAGATCATTAATGCTGGCGCGCAAATCGCCAGCATTCCTCCTAACAAGATGCCTAAGAGCCGGCTCATCAAAAGACAAATTTTCAAAACTACAAATACCCCTGAGAACACGAGAACCATCATCGGGAGAAATCTCGAAAAATTCAACAATTTTACAAACCTTCCTAAGAGGGCTAAACTTTGAATCAGTACAATCATTAGCGGAAAGAATTACCGGGTGGGCATTATTACCCAAAAGTTTTGCAAGAGCCTGAACACCGCCACGATCCTTAGTACCAGAAATACCATCAATTTCGTCAACGAAAACAACTTTTTTAGAACCAAAAATAGACCCCTGCATTAACGCACCGCCAACAATCTCGTCAATAGCTGAAGCATTCCTAGAATCACTAGCGTTAATCTCAACAAGCTCCAAATTATACTGTTGAGCAAGAGCATAAACGGCAGCAGTCTTACCAGAACCAGTAGGACCAGAAATAATCAAAGACTGCCCCCTCTTAAAATTTTTCAAAAAATTTTCTACAACAAAAATATTTCTTTGAGGAATATCATTAATACTTTTAGGAGAATGCTTCTGAATCCAAGGAATCATAAATATGTTATACATTGAAAGTTTAAAATAATTAGTGGTCTGCACTCTACACTTTACTTCTTCCTAATGCGAAAAAATGGCGCTAAAACAAAATTCAAGCAAATATTTATAAGCACAACTAACAGGCGTACACGCATGACTTCTTGGCAAGTTAGAGATGAGGCGAAAGTGAAACTGAAAAATCCAATACTAGTAGAAGGACTTCCAGGAATAGGAAATGTTGGAAAAGTGGCAGTAGACTTTTTGATAGAAAGCACAAAGGCAAAAAAGCTAGCAACATTTTTTTCTTACACACTGCCACATGCAGTATTCGTCAACGAGAAAAATTTGGTAGAACTACCAACAATAGATGCATACTACACAAGAATATCTGGCAGAGACATAGTGTTCCTAATAGGAGATGTACAACCTGGAGATGAAGTGTCATGCTACGAATTCTGTGAAGCAGTACTAAAATTTTCAAAAAATATGGGTTGCAAAGAAATAATAACTTTGGGAGGAATAGGACTGCAAGCACCACCAAAAACCCCAAGAATTTACGTTACAGGAACCAATCCTGCAACAATAAAAAAATATATGATTGAAGGAGTAGAAAAAAAGATATATGGAGTAGTAGGACCAATAATAGGAGTAACGGGAATATTGGCAGGACTGGCTGAAAAAGAAGGAATAGAAGCAGTAGTACTGCTGGCAGAAACATTCGGACACCCACTGTACTTAGGAGTTAAAGGGGCAAGAGCGCTAATATTATTGCTAGACAAAAAATTAAAATTAGGAGTAAAAATAGAAAATTTGGACAAAGAAATAAAAGAATTAGAAGACGAAACACTGCAAAGAACAAGAGATGTGACACAAGTTCAGGAAACATCAAAACTGTCAAAATTAAAAAAGATAAAAGAAGAGGTGAACTATATTGGATGAAATAACAACGAAATTCAGCGGCCTTGACAACCTGACAAACGAAGAACGATCAGAACTAGAATCAATAACAAAATATATATCACAAAAAGCGTCCAGAGGAACAAACTTGAAAAATTTTGAAGTGCACATAAAAACACTAAGTAAGACGGGCCAAAGAAAATTGTTCGTTATAGAATTGCACGCAAGAATAGGAAGAAAATTTTTAACAACGTCAGCAGAAGACTGGAACCTTAAAACAACACTCCACAAAGTATTCACTGAAATGAAGAAGAGAGAAGAAAAAATTCAAGATTAACTAGTCAAGGACTTCCAAAACTCTTCCAGAAGAACTCAACCTAGCCTTGCCGCCAGTAGAAGTTGCTATAAGCTCGTTACAAACTAAACAGGCAACACGACCAGCAACTCTCTCAAACAATATCTGCTCATTATTACACTTCTCACAACGAACCTTCAAAAATTTTGCTCTAACCATAAAAACAAACCTCAACTAATAAGCTATAAACTCAACCTTCTTAGCACGAATGCCAGAGTTTTGAATGTGAGCCTTTTTACAAACAGTACAAGTATACCTGAAATCAGTCTTCTTAGTCTGTTTCTTGCCAGTCATCTTACCACCGCCAGGAGGTTTAGAATACCTGCCCTTATTACCAGAACCAAAACGACCACGAAGCTTAGCACGAATCTTGCCACCACGACTCAAAGGGTGAGCAGTGCTAACAGTCCTCTTCTTAGAAAGCTCAACCTTATGATTAGTGTGCTTCTTACAAAAAGGACAATGTCTTTTCTTCTCCTTAGGAACCTTCATACTATAACCGGGATTTTGGAACATTTAAAAATGTAGCGGATTTGATACTGATT
>JACQMS010000034.1 GCA_016203445.1 Candidatus Woesearchaeota archaeon | reverse complement strand
TTTCTTGCTTCTTTCTTACTCCTCTAGCAATAGTGTTGCATCGTAATATTTGTTTTTTAGTATTTGTTGTAATTCTTCTCTTTCTACTATTCTGTTATACTCGTCATTTTCTATTATTACTGCTGGAATATTTTTTATTTTGTATTGTGTTTTTAATATTTTTATTATTGCTTCATCTTCTTCCAGCGCAGTGTTTAACGGGAATATTAGCAGACTGTCTTGTAATTTTTTCTTGTAGTATGTTAGTACTGTTCCTTGTTTTTCGCAGTCTTCGCAATCGTTGGTCGTAGTGAAGAATACTATTATTGCGGTGCTTGTTCCGCATAATTCTTTTGTTTTTTTTGCGAACAGCCAGTATCTTATGTTGTCGTTTAAGTATTTTCTTTCTATCATATTCATTTCTTTTTTGTTTATTGTCGTGCTGTCTCTTGCGCTTTTCACGTTGTCTAGTGAGCTTGCTAATTTTTTTATGGAGTCTTGAAGCGCGATTTTTAGTGCTGGACAGCTTTCATTGGTGTTTGGTATTGTTGTGAGGTATAATTGTTGTACTTGTAAGCTTTCATAGTCCGTCTTTATTTCTTCTGATTGCAGGTTTAATTCTTTTACTCTTTCGTTGTCTGCAACTAGGTATGTTGTTATTGTTGCTAATAGTATTAGAGCGGTCAGCCCTATTGAGAATATGTATTTTGACCATGATGTTTTTCTTTCTTCCGTCCTTGATTCGTATTCTTTTTCTGTAATTTTTTCTTTTTTCATTTCACCACCAGTATTTCTTTCTTTGTATTATTGTTGGTATTAGTGTTATTATTACTATTGCTGGGAATAGGTAGTAGTAGAACGCGAATGGTATGAATGTTATTGCTTCTTTTATTGTTATTTTTCTTTTCACGTGTTTGTGGGCTTTTATGAATATATATAATATTATTATTGTTGTTATTATGAATAATCCTGCTGATATCATGTTTATCGTGAATATGTTTATTTTTGGCAGCGTGCTCGTTTTTATTAGTGTCCATATATCGTATCCCGATGCATTTAGTAGTTTTAGCCAGTTATTTAATGCTTTTCCTTCTATGTATGCGAAGGCTCCTAGTCCTATTATTGCTAGTATGTAGAATGCTATGTTCATTGGTAGTTGGAACATTCCAAAATCTCCGTATTTCTTGTTGAGTACTAATCCTTTGTATTTTGTTAGGCATTGTATTCCTCCGTAGAACCATCTTCTTCTTTGATAGTATAATTGTTTCCACGTTTTTGGAGCTTTTGTTGTTACGTATGCTTCTGCGCACTGTTTTATTTTGTATCCTTCTTTTTGTATTTTGTACGCCATTTCTTGGTCTTCTGTTACTGTTTCTTTGGAGAATCCTCCCAAATTTTTTATTACTTCAGTTCTATAGAGGCTGAATGGCCCTGGTGTTACGAATATTGCGTCCATTTCTCCTATGGTGTGTTGCAGGAACGCGCTTATTATGTATTCTATGTATTGTATCCACTCCACGAATTTTTTTGGTGATTGTACCAGCATTATTGGTGTTATTGCTCCCGCTTTTTTTCCCTGTTGGTTGAATGTTATTATTTGTTCTTTTAGCGCTTTTGTATTTACTATCGAGTCTGCGTCTAGGCACGCAAAATATTCTCCTTTAGCTTTAAGCAGTGCGTTGTTTAGGGCTTCAGCTTTTCCTTTGTTTTCTTGATTTAATAGTATTATTTTTCTGTTTTTGTTTTCTCTTATTATTTCTCTGGCCACTGCTTCTGTCTTGTCTTTGCTTCCATCGTTTATTATTATAATTTCAAATCTTGTTTTTGGGTATTCCAGCTTTAGCACTGATTCTGCCGTTTCTTTAAGAGTATCTTCTTCGTTGTACGCTGGTATTGCTATCGTTGCGAATGGGTGTTCTTTTAGCCCTTTTTTTATTTGTTTTTTGTTATCTATTTCTATTATTTTTAGCAGTATTGTTATCATAAAGTATAATGATACTGCGTATACCGGTAGCAGTATTATTGTTAGAGTTTCCACCATGTTGTGAGTATTATCAAACCGCTTTTAAAACTTCCCGTAGTTAATGTCTGCTATTTTCTTTTAATTTTTCATCATGTCTCCTATTGTCAGCCCTGTGCCTTTTTTCGTGTTATCTTTCATGAATATTTCTCCGTTTGTTTCTGTTTCTATTACTAATTTTTTTCCTATTATTTTTTCCCATTTTTTTGCTGTTGGTATGTCTGGTGTTGCTTGGTCTGTCTCTATTTTGTGTATTAGTGATTCTTTTGCAGCTAGTATTCCCGCGAATTCTTTTTGTGTCATGTTTCTTTTTTCTCTGGTTGTTTTTAGTATTGTTCCTATGTCGCTTGCTACTTTTTCGGTGCTCTCAGGTATTTTTGGTGTGTGAATTCTTTTTTTCAGTGTTTCTACTCTTGGAGTGTTTATTATTTTTCCGTATTGTGTGCATGACTGGCATACGCTCATTGTTACTCCTTCTATTATTGTTCTTGTTAGCGTTCCGTCGCTTCCGCACATCTCGCACAGCATATGTTCCAGCATTATTGTTGTATATAAAAGATTTATTAAAAATTGCGGGTTTTCTCTTGGTAATAGTAACACTTATTTTTAAACGTTCTAGTAAAAAACTTCTACTGTGGTAATTGTTGGTAGTGTTGAGGGATATATATCTTCTGCTCTTGGTAGGATGCCTAGAGCCGATCTTGAGCAGGTGTTGTTGCGTAGTGGTTGGCCTAAGAGTATTGTTCAAAAGTATTTAAGGCAGGAGCCTAATGTTCTTGAAAAGTCTGATGGCATTCTGGCCATTTCTAATCTTACTAAATCTTTCAATAAGAAAAAGGTTTTGACTAATGTTAATCTTGTTGTTAACAAGAAGGATCTTATTGGTGTTGTTGGTGTTACTGGTTCTGGTAAGACTACTCTTCTTCACATTATTGCTGGTATTCTTCCTCCTAGTGGCGGTACTGTTCACACTCATTCTAGTATTGGTATTGCTCCTCAACAGCCTGCTCTTCACGAGCATCTTACTGCTAGGGAGAATTTGGAGCATTATGCTGATCAGTTTAACGTTAATAATAAGGGTAGAGTTTTGGAGCTTTTGAAGCTTGTAAAACTTTTTGATGACCATGACACTAGGGTTGAAGATTTTAGTAGCGGCATGAAGAAAAGACTTGATATTGCTTGTGCTATTATTCACGAGCCTGAATTGTTGATTCTTGATGAGCCTTTAGCAGATATTGATCCTTTGGCCAGGCAGTATCTTTGGGATTTATTGAAAAAGATTAATGCTTCTGGCACTACTATACTTTTGACTTCTCATCTTGTCGACGAGCTTTCTGCTCATTGTTCGAGGATTGCGGTATTGAAGGGCGGCCAATTATTGGATTTTGGTCCTGTTGATGATTTGAGTAATGTTTACACTAGCCATTATGAGGTTAGGCTTCAGGTTAAAAATATTTTGTCTGCCTCTGTTATTTTGCAAAAAATTTCTAAGGATTTGTTCACTAACCATTTTGACAAGGATGGTGTTACTATTATTACTACTCAGAAGCCTTTGAGTCTTGCTCAGAGCATTATTTCCATATCTGAGCACGATAATTTTGTTATTAATCTTTTGAGTGTTCAGCATCCTACTCTTTCGGAAGTTTTTGAGGAAGTGGTAAAATGAAACAGCATATTACTTTGCTTACTAGGAAGAAGACTGTTCTCGCTCTTGCCCTGCTTGCTCCTCTGCTTATTCTTCTAATTGCGGGTATTGCTTATGATAATACTAATGTTTACACCTTTAGGATTGGTATTGTTGGCGTTGGCACCGAAAATTCTTTGCAGTTGATATCTGCTATTAACTCTACTAACTTTACTATTGTTATGGAGCAGAATTCTACTGATTGTACTAGAAAGGTTGTTGCTTCTGATTATCATGCGTGTATAACTTTTGCTGATGGATTTGAGTATGGTGTTACTGGTAAGAATTCTGTTACTTTTCATGTTGATCCTTCAAGGACTCAGCTTGTGAATACTATTAAGGAAAAGTTTCGTGATTATATTTCTGTTCAGTCTCAACAGCAGAGTTTTGGCAAGGCCGCTACTCTTTTGTCAACCATTAAGGACATAAAGTCTGAGGCAGAATCTGGTTCTAAATCTGTGGGCGACTCTGTCGCGTCTAATGATAATAGCATTTCTAGTGTTAAGGATGCTCAAACTGCTCTTGGCAATGTTGATACTTCTCCCGTTGTTCCTGGTGCTGGTATGATTATTACTCATAAGGATTCTTTGGATGCTCAGGCAAAAAAGACTATAGGTAATACTATTACTCAACTTAATAGTGTTCAATCAACAATTTCTGTAATACTCCAGCTGGACAATTCTCAGACTAACATTACTTCTCATTCTCTGAAGATTCAGTCAGCCATAACAAATCTTACTTCTCAGCTTTCTGTTGACAGTAATGTTACTAATGCTACGTTGTTGAAGATTAATGATACTGTTTCATCGCTTTCTTCTGAATTGTCAAAATTATCTGATACTTTGAAGAAGAGTTCTGATGAGAAGTCTAAGGCTGGAACTGCATTGTCCATGGCTATTCAAAACTTGGATTCTGGTGGCAAAAATCTTCAGGCAGCCAAGAATTTTATAAAGAATATTATTGATAGGGCTGACTCATTGTCTATTACTGATGCATCGCAGATTGCTCTTCCTATAATTACTAATACTGATGAGATTAATGTTCAATCTTCAAAGCTTCCTTATACTTTTCCTACTCTTGCAATACTAGTTCTATCGTTGACTGCTCTTTTAATAACTCCTGCTATTGTTGTTTATGATAAAACTTCTCCAGCTCATATTCGTGAAATGTTGAGTCCTCAGCCTTCTTGGAAGAATGTCTTTTCTCTTTACACTGCTGGCCTTTTGATAACTTTGCTTGAAGCAATTCTTATTTTTGCCATTTTGTATTTGTTTCATTCTCAATCCGCGGATAATGGTCCTGCAATATTGTTCGCCCTCTTTATCTCAGGGGTTGCTTTTACTGCTTTGGGTCTTCTGACCGGGGCTGTTTCTAAGAGTGAGGAGATGGCGTTGATTATTGGAATTTTGTTGATTACCGTTATGCTTATTCTTTCTGATGTTATTCTTCCGCTTGCTACAGTTCCTCAGTCTGTTCAGGATGTTGCTTCTTATAATCCTTTGTACCAGAGTACCCAGTTTTTGAGAAAGGTGACTATTCATGGTCAGAGTTTTTCTGAATTGTTGGAGCAATCTCTTCCATTATTGATAACTGCTGTTTTACTTTTTCTGATTTCTATGTTTTTTTCTTCTAAAAAAGTTGTTAGCGTAGCTTCTACTAAGCCGGCATTTTCGAGAAAGGTTTAGATGTTTGGTAAATCGCAAATATCTCGTTGATGATTTTCATGGCCGAATCAACATTCTTTTCCAGAAGTTTTAACCTTTCTAAAGCTCCCCTAATATTTCCTATCATTATTGAATTTCTTAGTGGCCCCGCCATAATTCCGTAATTTGCGCATGATGTTCCTACATCTTTAATTAGCGCCCACGATTTCTCTAGTCTGAACTTTTCGTTGTTTGGGCCAGATAATTCTTCTATTTGTGGATTTCTGAATTTTGTTCCGTACTCTCTTTCTAATATTACTAGATCATCCAGTATTCCCGCAGTTTTTTCTTTGAACAATTCTGTGAATTTTTCTGGATTTATTATTTGAGAATTTTGAATTCTTGCTTCTCTAACCAATAGTTCTTTTAAATCTTTGAGTTTCACCAAAATTTCATGAAGTATTCCTGTTGCTTCCGTTATTATTAGCTCTGAATCTTCTGTGGTTGTCATTTATTCAACTTTTTATTGTTCATGTATAAAAATGTTTAGGAATATTAGTAAGCGATAAAAGTAATTTATAGAATAAATCGCTTGCTAATGTACGTTGGACATAACAAATTTTATGAGTTATAGTGAGGGCACTAATTAATTAATAGGAAAACCTCACTATATACGTTGG
>JACQMS010000030.1 GCA_016203445.1 Candidatus Woesearchaeota archaeon | reverse complement strand
CGATAGCTCAATCCAGAAACAGAACATTCCCAAAAGACAATTTCTTACTTTTCCTAAACTAAATGTTACCTTTAGTGAGATGTACAAGTTTTGTGAACAGCAATCAAAAAACGAAGAATTACACAGCACGGTTCGAGTTAAGGAAAATAGCCCCGCCCGGATTCGAACCGAGGTCCCAGGAGCCAGAGTCCCGGATGATTGGCCGCTACACTACGGGGCTGATAATCCAATTTCGGATGTCTGATTTGGGATATGAGATTTGACGATGTTTTAAACCTTTTCATGTTTTCCTTCTGTGAGTAGAAGTGAAAGTTTTTCTTTGATATTGGGGAGTATTTTTTGAGCGAACAAGAGTGATTCTTTGCACTTGTCAATGGAAACGTTCTCGGCTTTGTATACTGAATTATTTCTTAGAATTCTGTAATTGTTAAAAATGTTCAATTCTTCTGGAGAAAGCATTTTTTTCTCTTCTAAATATGCAATGAGTGCTTCGTGAGAATAAGGTTTGAACCCTCCAAGTTCCATTAATGATTGTGCAGATTCGCGAATCGATTCATATACATCTTCAAAAAAGATAGATGATTCCTCTTCAGTGGGTGGATTTTTTAAAAGTCTTAAGAGTCTCACTTCTCCTTTTCTGAACAATTCTTTTGCTATGATGGGATCAAATAATGATTTTCTTACTGCTCCGCCTTTAAGGTAGTAATTGAATGGTTGTATCATATGAGTTCCATCACTCCTTCAAGAACTATTCCATTTGCGAGAGAGTTTTTGAAACTATTGTTTTTTTCACGATCGTTGATGACATGAATATTTATCTTTCTTGATAGCTTTCTTTCAAAGATTGACAAGTCGGGGTGTGGTTTACTGTTCGTGAATACTGCGATGTCTATATCACTTTTTTCTGTATCAATTCCTCTGGAATAACTTCCGAAGAGTATGATTGTTTTTGGTTGTTCATACCATTTTTGAAGTGTTGCAATAAGTCCAGTGTCATAAAGTGATTGTACATTGTAGAGTCTTTTGAAGATTGTGAATCTACCTTCAAAATTCGGGCTTACGAGTTCAGTATTTCTTTCTTTTCTTGAGAGAAGAAGTTTTTCCTTTTTTAGTCGAGGAATTATTTTGAGGATTCCACCTAAGGATATGCCCGTTATTCTTGACAGTTGTCGAAGGTGAAACTCTTTTGACGGATTCTCGAAGAACACCCTCATAACCTTCAGATTGTTCTCTTTAGTAATCATTTGTTCTCTTTAAAGAACAATTGATATAAAAAGCTTTCGTTTTCACTTCGCATTCTTCCAAAGGAGCTCAAAAAAGTGGTCATAGGATTGTGCTGCAACGTTGTTCTGTATGAGTATCCCTATTGGTTTTTCCGTCAATAAAAATGTTTCTTTGTCCTCCAAGAGTGGAGAGTGTTCAAAGGGGAAGGAAAACAGATTTATGTTCTTTGTAGAATGTCATGTGTTTGTAATTTCTCATGATGGGTGCGAATTGTTTTTTTATTTCTGAAATGATTCCCCGAAAATGCTCAAGATTTTTGACCTGAATTTCTATTTCGAGGTCGTCTCCCCCCAGAACCTCATTGTCATAGATAATATTTGGGTGTTGTTTCACATATGTTCGAAATCGTTGAATATCTTTTCTTTCAGCATTTTGAAGATTGATGTGAAGCTTAAAATATTGGTATCCTATTTTTTCGAGGTCAAAAAGTGTTCTGTACCCGACGATAACATTCTTTTTTTCCATATTTTTTATTCGCACTGCGACAGTTTTGGGAGTCATGCCAGTCTTTTGAGATATATCTACAACGCTTTTTCGGGCATCAGATGTAAGAAGTTGAAGGATTGCAATATCTTTTTCATCAACTGCATCAGGTACATCGTCACTTCCACCCATGGTTGGCTCCGTTATAAAAATGTATTCTGCATCAGTCTTTTCTTTTCCCAATAAGTATGATCTTGGAAAGTATGAAACTTTCGTGAATATGGAGAGTGATCGTTTCTCGACGTAATTGTGATACTTTTCCAAAAACTCTTTCCAAAGCGAGTTCATCTCTGCGATATCTTTGACGAGGATCCACATTCCAATACTGTATTCTCCATCAATGGAAACGAGCCATGCAACTTCTTTTTTTTGTTTGAAATACTTGAGAATTTCTATTTCTTTTTCTGGAGTCCCGTTCAAAAGTGCAATGTACAAACGAAATGATATATATCCAATTTTTCCGACATCGATAACAGTATGAAATTGTTGTATGACTCCCTCTTTTTGTAGTCGAACAATTCTATAAACGACGGCGTCCTTGCTTAACCCAACTTTTTTTGCGAGAGATTGATATGTTTGCCTGCTGTCAACGTCGAGTTCTGCAAGGAGTTTCCAATCTTTACGGTCAAGTTTTATCATATAGTACGCATAAATGTTCTTTTTATATATAAAGATTACTGTTTTATCGCATTTCTGAATGAAAAGATTATTATAAAGAGTAATTAGTTACTACAGAGTTAAGAATGTTGGAGGTATGAGAACATGAACAACAAAACAATATACTCGATGAATGTTGATTTAGAAACATACATTGACCCTTCAAGAGTCGGCAAATTTACTGGATACATAGTCATAGATGATGGAGTACGATCGTTTGAAGGGTGGGAACGCGAAAAAATCACAAAGAACTTTTTTGGACCATTCTTTTGGCAACACCGAGAATCACTTGTACAATGTGGAATGACTCACGGAGACATAGGAGAGGCACTCTTTGAAGCAGAAACAAAAGAAACACTCAACGAGATAGAACAAGATTTGACAGGAATTATACATGATGCACGCAATGGTCTCTCGGCTCAATTAATCACGAAGAGAGAAGAAATACAGAGAGAGGTGTAAAATGGAACAAACAACAAAAAATTCAAAAATCACCGAACCGCTCAATGTACTACTTGTTTCTGGAGAGTTTAGTACATTGTCGTTCGAAGGAGAAGTTTTTTCATTTGAAGGAGCGAATAGATCTTTCAACTCTCCTTCTCGATTTCAGGTGGACAGAGAAAGTGGTTTTGCATATGCAAGTATAAAATTCCTCACTAGCACCTCAGAAGGAAAGAAGTATAACGTTGTACTCACAGATCTTTCACTCAGAACATGGATAAGTGGAAGTCCAGTCGTAGAGCCGAACAATTATGGATTGATTCTTGCACTTCAAGCAACAAGAATGGGAGTTCCATACATAGGAGTAATTTTCAACGTTGAAGATGCACAACTTGGCCCAATAGTACTGGAAGGAATAGTTGGCACTCACGTTGAGACTGGAAAAGATCGAGGAGTATTTACGATACAACACGAACAACAGAGTTCAAAAATGTTGATCGCTCCAGCACCAATTGACGTGGATACTGATGTACGATGTCTTTCAATAGGAGCAACAAGAAAAAATTATTACGCACTCATCGAAGAACTCTTAAAAGGAACACCGCATGAACAGTACTTGAGGAGTTGAGGATACAATGACAACACTACCAAATTATGAAACCATTCTTTCTCACGCGAGAGAGGAAAGCGTGAGGCAGATAGAAGATATTTTTTCGAATCCTCAAGAGGTGGGTTTTTTTCGTGGATTAACTCTTGGATTTCAGGCAAAACAAGAACATCCAGAAGCGTTAAAACCCGATGTTAGTTATATACAAATAAATCACAACTTGGCAAACATACTGTATGCTCTTACGGGAGTATCATGCTCTCCCGAACGTATGGAAAGAGACTCTCTATCTGGACAAAAGACTAATCTTGAAACTGCTCTTGCTCAACAAATCCTCATAAGTATGTATACTGTAGATCAGAAGAGGAGAATTGCAACAGTTTTGAAAACAACGGTGAGAAAATTTTGCGAAGAGTACTGGGAGCACTCGAAAAAAATAGCTGAAGAAATTCGTAAAAATCCACAAGCAAATTCAGACGGTCCAGAGCATGAAGAAGAGATGGTGCAACTACAACAAAACAAGATTGAGTTTATAGATTATTTAGTGGGAAGATTGGAAGAATACGAAAAGGTTCGTGATGCTCAAACAAAAAGCGATGCACCAAAAGAAAGTTCCGAAGCCACCACATGATCTCTCCCCACTCTCTGGTCGAATGTATCGCAGTTCAAGAGCATGACATTGTCTTGGAAGAGGTTGCGAGAGCTTTCTTTTCGAAAGATGCTTGTGCTCCTCAAAAAGTTGACGTTTTAAATCAGGATTGCGAGTATGAACCTGTTGGACTTCGAGGACTCTGCAAGTTTTACGTTCCCGTTAACGTTGGAGAGGAATCAGGCGATGCAAAATCTTTCACGGAACGAATGCGTGCAGTATCAAGCACGAGTATTGGCACCGTTGACTCTCGATGTACAAGAATGAAGAAAGGGGAATTAAGCGAACTCTTGCGAGGATCAGAAAAACACGAGAAAACAGAACTTTACAATGCATTTCTTCAGAGATATGATAAAGAATATCTTGTTGTTATTGTTGGAGATATATCTGAAACGTATTTGACTTGAGGAAATAATGTATTGAATCTTCCACACCTAAAAGAAAAGACTTATTGTTGTTTCAATATTTTCTTCTTGTATTACTTCCAATGTAATCTCCTTATAAACATATTCTTGTAACATGTAAAAATCTTATGTATACCTTACTTATAAAATTTTGAGCACTCAACGTATGTACTATCGTGACCTTCACTTCTCTGCATCATGTTTCTCCCCTTTGATATAATTTCTTCGGTAAGTTGTTTTAATCGCATTGAAACAAACTCGAATTTTCCCGTTTTATCAGTGAGTATTATTAGTTTTACTGGGGTAGTACCAATATGTGAAATGAATTTTGTATCTCGAGTAATTATTATTCTATCAATACCAAGAGAGTTTTTGTGTTCAACAACTTTTGATATTATGAGGGGATCATGATCGTTCATGGACAATCCAATCTCTTTTTCATAAGGAAGAAAACAACTATTTCCAGAAGCTCGAAGAAGATTCTGTAGTGGAGCAAGATTATATTCGAGTAAGAAAAACAATTGAATCATTGTGAAAAAATATTTCTACTGTGCATATAAATCTTTCGGGAACGATAAATAAGAAAAACAATCTTCATAATCTTTTTTTGCCTTTTCTGGTTGAAGAAGCATAAATGCATATGCTGCGTCAATTGCTCTCGGATCAAGGAGTGGAACGTACTGTTTCCTAAAAAAATTGGGGGAATTGCCTAACGACCATGTATCAGCTATAATATCGCATACCGCAATTCTTGTTCCTTTTATGATTGCTTTTCCACCTCGTACACCTTCACGAATCTCTATGAATTCATCAACGAGTCTCACTAAAGAAGAATCATCTTCGGGGGGAAAAAATAGTGCTGGTGTCGAAGCATACTTTTTTACCATCTCTTGGAGTTTTGTAGATATAGCTATTCTTGTTGCCATAGTACCACACTAATCATTTCTACTATTTAAACATGTCGACGATAAAATGAAAACAGAAGACTCAAATTTACCTCTTGCTTCTTACATCTTACCTCTTTCTTCTTTTTCTGGACTGCCCGCGACAATCTCGTCCGATGACTCGGAGCCGCAGACAATCCAATCTCACTTCGCTCGATTGGACTGCCCGCGATTTGAACGCGGAGCCTCTCCGAAGCCAACGGAGCGTTATACCAGGTTTAACTAGCAGCCCGAAATATGTTCACAATTTACTGTTTCTAGATATATGTTTTAAATCTTTGGGAAAACCTGTTGATTTTAAAAACTAATTAATTTTTTCTGTTGAAGGTTCTTTAACAACTAAAAGAATCTTTGTCTTAGCGCCAAGATTGCCACGAACTTCTTGAGAACCAGTTTCAATTATTTTTCTATAAGCAGCATCACCAAAAATAACGTGGTATACATGAGAAAAATATGCGACTAAAATATTTCCTTGAACAACTATTGAATCATCAAATTTTAGAGTTGCTTTCCTTCCAGTATCTCTATCATTCTCGTCCATGAGAGAGCATTCTGATGCAGAATAAAATTTTAATTCTCCATCATTTTGAGAGATAATTACTGGACGCATAACATAATCAAGCTGTTCCAATGTTAAGCGCAACTCCAAATCAGCATTCGTAAAAAAAATCCCTCTAATACCTTCAGGAACTACAAGCATATCACAGACATCTTCTATTTTAAAATCACCGGTCATGATACCTTTTCTGCCGACGAGATCCAACTGTATCTTATAGAGAGAGTGTTCTACCCATTTAGTGCCAAGAACACGTTTTGCGTGATATATAACATCTCGAGAAGTAGATTGTTGAAATTCTATCCAAGATCTTGACGATTCAAAACTGCTTAGAAGGCGCCCGAATATTTGAGAATCATCATTATTTAATGAGCTCAAATCATACCTTCTACCATCAATGCATTGGTACTGCATAATGTAAGAACTTAACATTTTATATATATTACTTTTGCAACACCTGACAAATTCTGGATGTTAATGTACTACAAGAAAAGATTTTAATACTCTTACTTATACTTCAATAATAATGATATTGGGACGCGATGAAAGAGGAGTTGTTGAAATAGCGCACGAAGATTTTGATGTTCTAGCTAGAACCTGGCAAATTGCGTGGAAAGGACTTATGAACACTATTTTTGATAGCCAGGGACTTATTCAAAGAACTTCCACTGATGCATTATTCTTCTTTTGGTATGATACGTTGCAAGAATGTGACAAAAACTTTCTACCATCAGAATATTCCATGCAAAGAGTTCCAGTATTTCTTGTTGAAACAGTCACTCTAAGAACTGAAGGAGTTTATGAAGCGGTACCAAGAACGTGGAGAGAATTGTATTATGATGGTAAAGGTAGGACTCCAACAAGCATTGATGACACTTTAATAGCTGTTGATGCTACTGCACTTCCATCAAGATGGGGCGGAATCACTGCATCTACCGCCATGAACGTTTTTTTAAACTGTGTTGCAGAACTTACAAGTTATCAATGGTTATGGACTTACACACCGAACGTTCCAGGAATAAAGAGATGGCATCAAAAATTAGGGGCTGAAGAAACAGGACACTTCATAATCGGGGCCAGAGAAGGATACACAAACCCAGACGTGATGATGATGGATTATAGCAAAATACTTGCTGAGAGAAGATCCAGAAAGATTTTGGCGTGAATTATAGGCCTAAAAATTTGTGAGTGTATCAGAATATTGTTCTCCATTACATAAATAATTTTATACATCTATTCACAACCCAAAGCCATGGGTATTGGGCGGTTTGTTTTAAGAGCGAGACCATTGTGGAAAACTGAGAAAGAATTCTTCGAGAAAACTTCACAATTATTATCGTTGGATGAAGGAAAAGAATTACTAAAATTCATAAAAGAGTACACTGGAATTCCAGACTATTTGATTATCAGAACGTCAATATTTGGCGATATAAAAATACCAGTATTAGGAATTGGCGACAGAGAAAGAAAAGCAGAAGTTCAAGAATTAAATGAAAAGTTAAGAGTTGAAACTATAAAGAAAGAATTTAAAAATATTGGGGAAAGCTCATTGAACAATATATCAAAAATTATAGCAACGAACATAATAGGTCATGAAATAGTGAAAGAATCGTGCGCTCTACAATTATTCTCAGACAAATTACACATATTATTGCTGGGAGATCCGGGAACTGGAAAGACAGAAATAGTAAGATCAACAGCTGAATGCTCGCCAATATCAAGCTTTGGATTAGGAAACGGTACCACAAATGTTGGGCTGGCAGTTACAGTTCAGGGCGACGAGGTAAAACCAGGATTGTTGCCAATGGCTCACGAAGGGATATGCGCTATTGACGAGTTAAACCTGCTAAAAGAAGACTCAAGAGCAGGATTGTACAATGCAATGGAAAAAGGATTCGTGACTTACGACAAAGGAGGGCACCACTATCAATTTCCTGCAAACGTAAGAGTACTAGCCGCGGCAAACCCTAAAGGTGACAAGTTCAGAGGAGCAAGCGCTAACGCTTTAAGAAGACAACTGCCATTCGATCCAGCACTGTTGACAAGATTTCATATAGTTCACGTAATACACAAGCCCAACAGCGAAGAATTTGAAAGAATAGCAAGAAAAGTCGCAGAAACAAATGATAAAAATCTTTTCCCTGGAGACGCAGAAATACTCAAAACTTTTATAGAAGTTATGAGAAAAAAAGAGCCGGCACTAACTCAAGAAGTAAAAGAAGCAATAATAATGATCGCCAAAGACATAAAACAAAGAGAAGAAGAATTATTAATAGAGGTATCGCCAAGATTGGTTAAAGGAATCGCCGAATTAGTAAAAGCATCAGCTAGAATAAGCCAAAGAGAAGAAGCAATGCTCAAAGATGTAGAAACAGCTAGAAAAATAATGCTTGAAAGCTTGAAGACTGGAGAAGAAACGAGTATATAAACAGTATCTGAATAATGCTGGCTCTCTGAAAAAAATAAACCTTTATAAATTGTGTTCATCGCCCATACAATCATGTTTCAATCCTACGATTTCAAGATTATAGAGCTAGAAATATTAAAGTTCTGGGATGAAAAAAAGATTTATGAAAAATTGAAAAAAAGGGGTTCTAAGGGCAAACCATTCTACTTCTTGCAGGGACCGCCATACACCAGTGGAAGATTACACATAGGTCATGCCTGGAACAACACGCTCAAAGACTCGGTACTAAGGTTTAAGAGAATGAGAGGCTACGATGTGTGGGACAGAGCAGGCTACGACATGCATGGACTGCCAACAGAAAACAAGGTTCAACAAAAGTTTGAATTAGAAACAAAAAAAGATATACTGAAATTCGGAATGCAAAAGTTTGTTGAAGAGTGCAAAGAATTTTCGACAACAAACGCAAAAATGATGGATCAAGACTTGCTAAGACTTGGAGTTTGGATGGATTACGAAAACGCTTACTACCCATTATCACCAGAATTTATCGAGGGCGAATGGTGGCTCATAAAAAAAGCTTTTGATCAGGGAAGAATATACAAAGGATTGAAAAGTATGACTTGGTGCGGGTCTTGCGAAACCGCGCTGGCAAAGCACGAACTAGAATACGAGAATGTGAAAGAAAACTCTATATTCGTAAAAATGAAGTCTAAAGAAAAAGGGAAAAAAAATGAATATTTCATGGTGTGGACCACGACGCCTTGGACAATACCTTACAACCTTGGAATAATGGTAAACCCTGGCATTGAGTACGTGCGAGCAGAAGTTGAATATAAAAACAAAAAAAATGAAGTGTGGATAGTTGCGAAACCATTGGCAGGAGTGTTCATTCAAGGATTAATGGAAAAAAGGTATAAAATACTCGAAGAGTTCATGGGAGAAAAATTAGAAGGAATACCATACGAACATCCGTTTAGTGATGTAATACCTTTCTTCAAGAGTTCAGAAGCAAAAAAAAATGATAGGATTCACACAATACTTTTATCAGAAGAATTCGTAGACACGAGTGCGGGAACGGGTCTTGTACACTGCGCCCCGGGCTGCGGTCCCGAAGATTTTGAAGTAGGAAAAAAATATGGCCTGCCAGCATTCAACACTCTTGATGAAAAAGGAGACTTTCACGAAATTCCAGAGTTCAGCGGGAAAAAGGCAAAAAAAGACGATTCATTTTTTGTAGAAGAACTGAGAAAAAGAGGCGCACTTCTAGACACTACAACAGTTGAGCACGAATACCCTCACTGCTGGAGGTGTCACAAACCAGTAATATTCAGAACTACAGAGCAATACTTCCTAAAAATAGAAGATCTGCGCGACAGAATTAAAGAACTAGGAAAAAATGTTCAGTGGGTTCCATCAAGAGGCAAAGAAGATTTTGAAAGATGGACATCAAACCTTAAAGATAATTCTATTACTAGACAAAGATATTGGGGGGCGCCGGTGCCAATATGGGAGTGTAAAAATTGCAAAAGCGTGACGTGTATAGGCTCAAGAAAAGAATTGAAACAGAAAGCTATAACACCAGTACCAGAAGACTTGCACAAACCATACATCGACGAAGTAAAAATAAAATGCGAATGCGGAGGAATTATGGAGAGAATCTCAGACGTTCTAGACGTGTGGATTGACGCGGGAACAACATCATGGAACTGTCTGTACTACCCGGCGCGAGAGGACTATTTCAAAAAATATTTTCCTGCAGATTTTATACTAGAAGCGACAGAACAAGTAAGATTATGGTTCTCACTATTAAGCATTTGTTCAACAATAACTCTTGATAGGCAACCATTCAAAGCAGTATACATGCACGGAATGATGCTGGACTATCAAGGAATGAAGATGAGCAAAAGTTTAGGAAACATAATATCACCTTATGAGGTTATAGACAAGCACGGGGCGGACGTGCTTAGATATTATATGGGCGGGGTTTCAGCTGGGGAGAACATAAATTTTTCTTGGGAAGACTTAGGAGTAAAACAAAGGAACTTAGGAGTATTGTGGAACTTGCATAAACTAGTTCTAACACTGGCAGAGGAGCTCAACGTTAATCCCGCAAAAAAGAAAAGCAAAAATAAGGCAGGAAAAGAAGAAGAGTATGCATTATCATTAATAACAACAACAATACAAAAAGTTACAAATGCATTTGAAACATATCACCTTGATGAAGTACCAATACTACTGGAACGCGGTTATCTAGAACTTTCGAGAACATACGTTCAAATGGTAAGAGAAAAAA
Source organism: Candidatus Woesearchaeota archaeon (assembly GCA_016203445.1). Taxonomy (GTDB): domain Archaea; phylum Nanobdellota; class Nanobdellia; order Woesearchaeales; family ARS49; genus JACQMS01. Next base: position 45,822 of record JACQMS010000030.1, on the reverse strand, counting down.
TGAGTGATGAAGATGAAAAACACATAGTATTGGAAACACTTTATGAATCAATAACTGTCATACTACAACTTCTTGCACCAATCGTTCCATATGCAACAGAGGCAATGTACCAAAATTTCAGAGAGGCATTCAAACTCAAAGAAGAAAGCATTCACGAATTTGAATGGCCAGTATCTGACGAAAAAATTGCAAATCCTAAACTTGAAGAATATATCGCAACGGCTCAAGACATCATACGAGCAGTGCTATCAGCCAGAGAACAAATAAAAAGAAGTGTAAGATGGCCGATACAAGAAATAACAATTGTTACAACAGACAAAAAAGTGAAAGATGCAGTAAAAACTACAAAAGAAATAATACTGTCACAATGCAATACAAAAAAAATAAAGATTGCAGAAAAAATAGGCGGAGTAAAACATAAAGCGAGACCAAACTTTACAACTCTTGGAAAAACTTACGGAAAAGAAACATCAGCAATAGGAGAACACATAAAACAGAACAGTGAAAAAGTAGCAGAAACACTAATAGAAAAAGATACATATGAATTTACACACGAAGGAACAAAAAGAAAAATAACAAAGGAACATATAATTACTGAGAGAGAAACACCACCACACCTTCAGGAAGGAATGATAATCAATGGACACATCTATATAACAAAAGATACAACTCCGGAACTCGACGCGGAAGGATACGCACGAGAAATCACCAGAAGAGTTCAAGCACTACGAAAAAAAGCAGGACTGAAAAGAACTGACAAAGTATCATTATATATTACTACGAGCGAACATCTACAAAAAAATCTAGCGCCGCACATTGAAATTATAAAAGAAAAAACAGGATCTGTTAACATTCATAACCATCATGAAGCTCCAACAACAAAACTAGACTGGAGCGAAAAAGACAAAATAAAAGAAGAAAAAATAGAGATAGGATTGAATGTATTGTAACACTTATTTTTTACAGAACTTTCTCGGATCTAGCCAACTTTTTATCAAGAAAAAAATTTATTTCTTCAGCAGACAGTTTTATAGCTTCAAGCCTTGACTTGCCCCTAGGAAGAATTCTAGAATAGACAGGAACGCTAAATCCTCGGCTGGTTAAGTATGAAACTCCCGCAATAATCCCAGAATCATCAGTCAACAATGCATCACAAAAACCAGAATTAGTCCTTGCAACAGACGCGCAAAGAATAGTGATATCCACGTGAGAAAGACATAAAACAGAATTAATCGCTCCACCAATAACTTTTTCACAAATATCAGAATAGCCAAGAATTTCTCTGGCATCAACAATCCTCCTGCGAACCTCCAAAAGATTGAACAAGCGGTAAACCTCGTTACGCAAAGATGTCAAAGACCCACCGCCGCTAATACCATTGATAGCTCTGCGTCTCTCATCAACCATAGCAGTAGTTGTAACAAAAGAATCGTCCCTAGAAAAAAGTTTTCTAATACCACTAGTGTAAAACGCGTCAGCAATACTGCGATGACGATTAAAAGAGTGACCGGTCTCACCACGCCAGCAAAGAAAACTATTATCAACCCAGATGTATTGATGAGAAGCACTAGCTACAGCAAGACTTCTACAAGTTGCCTTCACAGAAGATCGAAGATCATAACCCCCCATAAATCTCGAAAGAAAAACTAATCGTTTAAGAATGTTTTGACACAAAACTTCCAAACCAATCATACCCCTCATGCGACTTATCACCCGTCATAGTATCACATTTGTAAAACAACATGTAAAGTTTCATATCTTTTATTCTTCCGATAAGTTTCCTGGCAAGAACTTCTGCTTCTCTCCAATTATTATATCTATGACCTCTAGCCCACGCACGAAAAGCTTCATCATGAAGTTCAATAATATCAAGAATATCAAGATCATTAACATATTTTTCGGCAAACTTTCTAGCAATAAAACCATGATGATAAACAGGAGTTCTGTTCTTTGATGGATCTACTTTATACTTGAAAGAATCATGGATCAGAGCAATAATTCTTAGATTTCTTCTAATATCTGCATCAACACTTAATTTGTCAATATTGTCAAGAACTTCTTTAACGTGAAGTGCAATGGTGCCCTCAGGATGTCCGGGTCTGGATTTGCCCCAAAATATTCCTTCCAAAAATTCAGGATCATTACAAATTCTGCGCTCAAGAGCGTTTTCCAGAGTTAAAGAAGGTTTCATATATTAAAAGTGTTGGACATTTATATAAACATTTTGGAGGGACAACGGAGAAACACAAACAATACAAAAACCAAAAAAAATTCCCGCCGGCAAATGCTTACCGACGGGATGGATTCTAAATTACTAAACTATTCCTACAAAGTTTCTATACCAAGCTCGCTGTTGAAAGCAGCATGTCTAGGACTCTTTTTGCCCTTGGCATCAGCTATACCGGTAATCCATGGAGATTTCACGCCAGTAATAATGGTCATAACCATTACTTTACCTTTCATGTGGTCTGAAATTCTAGCACCCCATATGACGTTTGCATCATCATCCATGTTCTGAGTTACCAAATCTCCAGCACGGCTAACCTCTTCAAGAGTCAAGTCCGGGCCTCCTTCAATATGGATCAATGCTCCAGTGGCTCCGTCGTATTTTATGTCCAATAACGGGTTTGTAAGCGCGCCCTTAACTGCCTCTTCAACACGATTGTTAGTATCAGAACTACCAATACCAATAGCGGCAACACCACCGTTAGTCATAATGGCCTTAACGTCCGCAAAATCAAGGTTCACAAGACTAGGGATGGCTATAGTTTCAACAATTCCCTTAATCATAGTTGCAACAAGCTCATTAGCAACAGCGAAAGCCTGCTGTACAGGAAGATTTCCGGCCAACTGTACAAGCCTGTTATTATCAATAACAACCACAGTATCTGACACGGACCTTAATTGTTGGAGACCAAACTCTGCCTTGTCAACACGAGCGCGCTCAATATTAAAAGGCATAGTAACAGTTCCAATAACTATGGCACCCATTTCCTTAGCAAGCTTTGCGACAACAGGAGCGGCTCCGGTACCAGTACCGCCGCCCATACCTGCGCAAACAAAAACCATGTCAGAATTTCTTAAAGATTCCTTCAACTCGTTCAAAGATTCTTGAGCAGCTTCAGCACCCTTCTGAGGAAAACCACCGCAACCAAGACCTCTAGTAGTATCTCTGCCAATCAAAAATTTTTTATCGGCAGGAGTAATATCAATGTGCTGCCTGTCAGTATTGCACGCCAAAACTTCAGCGCCCTTAATGCCCTTTTTGTAGAGCCATCCAACCATATTGTTACCGGCGCCACCGACGCCAATAACCTTAATATTAGCCATTCCGACTTCGAATTCCGGAACTTGTTGTCTCCTACTGTTTTCCACAAGTATATCCATGTTCACCAACCTCACACAATTTTTTCATTGAGAAGCAACCACTGGATTTCTCCAAGGATTACCGCCAGTGAATTTTATAACAATGTAAAACTTTTTACATACCTTTTTTGACGAGAAGCACTGCTTCTCTTTATGAATATAAGAGCAGGCTCTCCAAAGTTGGGTTGTGATGTTGGGGGTTAATGCATGAAGAACCAGACGCGAGAGAGCCTGCATGGGGACTGTGAAAGCACCTTATCATCACATAAGGCGCCAGTATACACTTTTGGTATACCAGTTATTAAAAAGGTATACTCATATATAAATGTTTCTATTATGGCTACTTCTACAAAATACATATCAGAATACAGCAAACATCAACAGGTAGGTAAAGTGGTAAACTTTATATACCACAATGCAAAAAAGGCAACAGAGGGGTTGGTGAAAGAGCCGAAGGAGGATCAAATCATGGTCATACTCTACGACAGGAACAACCTGCCAGAGCACATATTAGAAACTATATTTGCGACGGAACAGCAGGCAATAGTAGCAAAAGAATTAGTCAAATATGTATCCGCAAACAAAAACGAGATCACAAAAACAGATATGAGTATGTTCGCAACAAAACTTCACGAAGGAACATACCAAACAACAATATCAGAAGGAAACTACAAAGGAAAAAAAGTAAAGTTATCATACAACAAAAGACAATTCTACGACAGAATACTAACACCAATGAAAGCAATGGGATTAATAGATTACGATTTATACAAAAAAACATACAAATTAGGATCAAAATTTACAAACGATTTAATGAAACTAGGACTACAGTGGAAAGAAGAATTAAGAAAGGAAGGAATAGAGGTGTGAGGCGTGAAAGAAATGCATAAAAAAGAGGAAATTTTAGAATAATAATATGATAATCGAAACAATACTGGAAAACTTCACATATCTAGCAATAATAGCATTATTATTCATAAGCGGGGTAGGAGTGCCAATGCCTGAAGAACCTATACTATTACTAGGAGGATTCATATCAGCCGAAGGATTCACAAACATATGGCTAACATTAATAGCGGCAGTAACAGGAGTTATTGCAGGAGACAATGCAGGGTATATTCTGGGAAGAGACCACGGAGAAAGATTTCTCAAAACAGTAGAGAAAAGGTTCAGAATACCAAAAAAAAGAGTTGACAAAGAACTAAAACTTTTCAAAGAACACCCACTGAAAGCAATATTCATAATGAGATTCCTTCCAGGACTAAAAATATTCGGGCCGGCACTAGCAGGGTACACGGGAGTGAAATGGTCAAAATACCAAATCGTTAACCTCGTGGCAGTATTATTGTATGTGCCACTAATGATACTGATAGGATGGTACTTCTCAACAAACATAGAACACGTACTAAAAGATGTAAAACTAGTAAAAAGAATATTAACAATAGCAATAATTATAATCCTAGGATACATTTTAACAAAAAGAATGATGATGAGACAATAATTAAAAAAAAAAACTCTGCATTAAAAAACAAAAACAATAAATACTTCCTGTTAAACCAGAAAATATCGTCAAGACTTCTTTTTAACGCTAAAAGGGTAAAAAAAAAGCAATAGACGGGAGATGAATTAATATGAACGACCAAAAAGCAAAAAACGGAAACAAAGTAACAGTTCACTATACAGGAATGTTCGAAGATGGAAGACAATTTGACAGCTCTCAAGGAAAAGAACCACTAACATTCACAATAGGAAAAGTAGAAGTAGTTCAAGGATTTGAAAATGCGGTAACAGGAATGTTGGAAGGTGAAGAAAAAACCGTAACAATAAAACCAGAACAGGCATACGGGATCCATGATCCAAATCTAAGAAGACAAGTACCAAAAAATGTTTTACCAGCAGGACAAAAATTAGAAAAAGGAATGGTTCTAGGAATAAAAATGTCAGCAGGACAAACTTTCCCGGCAACAGTAACAGAATACACAAACGACAATGTCACAATAGATCTAAACCACCCATTAGCCGGAAAAACATTAACATTTAGAATAAAACTATTGAAAATAGAATAGAAAGTAATTTAAATAACAAAAATAAAACTTGAATAGTTATGAAAAAGGTTAGCATAGACATAGAAGGAATGCACTGTCGAAGCTGTGAAGTATTGCTAGAACAAAATTTTAAAAAGATAAAAGGAGTAAAAGAAGCAAGAGTAGATCACTCAAGAGGTAAAGCAGTACTAACTTGCGAAGGAGATATAACAATAGAAAAATTAAAAGACGCAGTACAGAACACAAATTACACAATAAAACTAGAACCTGAAGAAAATATTGGAGAATCAAAAATAACAATAAAAAAAGAACACTTAGAAACGGGGGCAATATTCCTTTTGGTAGTAGCTGCGTATATAATATTGAAACAAGTAAACATAATACCATCAAACATAGGAATAGGAGAAAACGTAAGCTATGGACTAGCATTCATACTAGGAATAATAGCATCACTATCAACATGCCTCGCAGTAACCGGGGGATTACTACTGGGAATTTCGACAAAATATTCAGAACAACACCCAGCGCTTACAAAATACCAAAAATTCAAGCCGCATATAGTTTTCAACATTTCAAGAATAATTGCTTACGGAATATTCGGAGGAATAATAGGGTTGATAGGATCCACAATGGCACTATCACCAATAATCAATGGAGTACTGATAATAATAGTAAGCGTCGTGATGATGCTATTAGGATTACAACTATTAAACATATTTCCAGGACTGCAAAAATACAATATAAGAATGCCAAAATATATAGCTCACAAAATTCACGAGAATCAGGAACAAGGAAAAACAGGACCAGTAATACTTGGAGCATTAACATTTTTTCTTCCATGCGGATTCACACAAGCACTACAAATATATGTACTAAGCACAGGAAGCGCCATACTTGGGGCAGGAATAATGACATCATTCGCGCTAGGAACTGCTCCAGCATTAATAACACTTGGAGTGGTAAGCAGTTACACAAGCGGAAAGTGGAAAAATTATTTCGTGAAAACCGCAGGAAGCATAGTTTTAATATTTGGAATTATAAGCATTACCGGCGGACTAACACTGATAGGGATAGATTGGAACAACCCGAGCTCAAAAGATACGCAAAACGCAATAGCTCCAGGAATAGAAGTTCAAACAATAGAAATGAACGTAGTAGGACTTGATTACTCGCCGTCAAAATTTATAATACAAAAAGGAGTTCCAGTAGAATGGAAAGTAGACGGAACAAAAGCCCAAGGGTGCGCGCAAATATTAACAGTGCCAAAACTAGGAATAACAAAAAGATTAACAAAAGATGTGAACGTAATAAAATTTACACCAGAAAATACCGGAACAATACATTTCACGTGCGGAATGGGAATGGCAGGACCCGGAACATTTGAGGTTATTGCTTGAAAAAAAAATTCTGAAAGAAAAAGGTTTTAATACTACAGAAAAAAAGTTTCAGAAAATGACAGAAAAAATAGAAAAATTCCAAGGAAATGGAGGAAATACTCCAACAGTTCCAAAAAAATTCTTGTTCGTAACGATAGAATCACTGGCAACAGATCTGGCATGGCACGTAAAAAAAGAAGGCCACGAAGTAAAATATTTCACAGAAGACAAAGAAGAAAAAGAAGTCGGTGACGGATTTATAGAAAAAATAGATAATTGGAAAGAACATGTAGACTGGGCAGACGTAATAGTGTTCGACGACGTTTTAGGTCAAGGAACAGAAGCAAAAAAATTAAGAGAAAAAGGAAAAGCAGTGATAGGAGGTACACCATACACAGACAAGCTTGAAGACGACAGATCTTTTGGGCAAGAAGAACTAAAAAATTCGGGAGTGCAGATACTACCATACAAAGAATTTAGAAATTTTGATGAAGCAATAAATTATGTTAAGGAAAACCCAGGAAGGTATGTGATAAAGCCCAGCGGAGAAGCACAAAACAACAAAGGACTATTATTTATAGGAGAAGAAGAAGATGGAAGAGATGTATTACAAGTACTAGATGACTACAAAAAAGCGTGGGCAAAAAAAATACCTGTATTCCAGCTACAAAAAAGAGTAACAGGAGTAGAAATAGCAGTAGGAGCATTCTTCAACGGAAAAGAATTCATAACGCCAATACATGTAAATTTCGAACACAAAAAATTATTTCCGGGAGAATTAGGACCATCGACAGGAGAGATGGGAACCGCGGCGTTTTTTTCACAACCAAACAAATTATTCAACTCAACATTAAAAAAAATGGAGCCGAAGCTGGCTCAAGAAGGATATGTTGGGTACGCAGATATAAATTGTATAGTCAACAATCATGGAATTTATCCTTTGGAATTCACTATGAGGTTTGGATATCCCACGATAAGCCTGCAAATGGAAGGAATGCTAACACCAACAGGAGAATTCTTGTATGATATGGCGCACGGAAAAGATCCAAAACTAAGAACTAAAAGTGGATTCCAAATATGCGTACAAATAGTGGTTCCACCATTTCCTTACAGAGACAAAGAAACATTCGAAGTAAAATCTAAAGACTCAGTAATATATTTCAGAAAGCCAACAGAAGGAGTTCACATAGGAGACATAAAATTAGTGAACGACGAGTGGGTGATAACTGGAACGAGCGGTATAGCACTAATAGTGTGCGGAACAGGTCAAACGATGAGAGAAGCACAAAAACAAGTATACAAAAGAATCAAAAACATAAACATACCTCACATGTATTACAGAGACGACATAGGAGAAAGATGGTATGAAGACTCTGACAAACTTCACACGTGGGGATATCTAAGAGAAGCATAAAAATGCAGGAAGAAAAAAATTAATCATTACTCTTCATCATTTGAAGAGTTATCATCATCGCTATCATCAAAATCATCATCAATATCATCATCACCCATAAAAATTCACCTCCAACAATAAATTTTTTACTAACAAAAGGAATACTAAGTTAAAGAAGTCATTATTTTTAAACTTTTCTTCAATGCGAGAGTAGCAGAGCGGTCAAATGCGCAAGCTTCAGGAGCTTGTCCCTCAGCGGGTTCGCAGGTTCAAATCCTGCCTCTCGCATTCAAAAATTCTTGTTAAAAACACGTTTTTCTTATGAGGAATTCGCGAAGCGATATTCCTCGATGACTAAGGGATTTATTGCAGCAAATGGTTCGAGCAGTAGCGAGAAGCATTTGGTTCAAATCATAATGGACCTGGCCAGATTCGAACTGGCGACCTGCTCGACGTCAACGAGCCGTCATAGCCACTAGACCACAGGTCCTTTACAAAACAAGGTGATCTGAGAGCATGTCAAGAACCGCCGGGCTAAAGCCCGAGGCGTGAGGTTCTTGATCATGATCAGAAACCACCTTCTTACTCCGAGCTGAAGCAGGGAGATTACGAATGGCGGTTTCTGACATTTTAAAACTATCTTTTTCCGAAACCTTTTTATTCTGGGATTTTTAGTGTAAACTCATGACTCGGTTAATAGTTGCGTCCCTTGGAGGCTCTGTAATAATGCCTGGAACTCCAAACGTGGAATTTCTAAGAGATTTAAGAAGAGAAATGGCGCGGTTTAAGGGCAAAGTAATTTTTGTTATAGGCGGAGGGACAACGGCAAGATTGTACGCTGGAGCATTATCAAAACTTGACAATTCGAAAAAAGATCAAGACTTTGTAGGAATTCAAGCAACACAGCTGAATGCAGAATTAGTGGCCAGAGTTCTGGGAGTTGAAAGAACTGACAAGATTGGAAAGCACAATTTCAAAAAAGTTTTAGTGTCAGGAGGTTTCGAGCCGGGGCACTCGTCAGATTTTGACACTGTAGAATTCGCACTGGCTTACGGAATAAAAAAAGTTTTTAATATAACAAATGTTGATTATATATATTCAAAAAAGCCAGGAAGCCCCGGGGCCAGAGCAATAAAAAAATTATCTTGGAAAGAATTCAGAGCATTGTTTCCAGGAAGATGGACTCCAGGAATGAACATACCATTCGACCCTCCAGCAATAAGGTTGTGCGAGAAGAAAAGTGTGAAAGTCATATTTATAGGTTCTAATGTCAAAAATATGTTTCAGGCATTCAAAGAAGAGAAATTTGTTGGATCAGTAGTTAAGTAATCTTGACAAGCAATTTCTAACGCGCCCAGACCCTTTTAAATCGTTATCGTACTTATAGTATTGTTTACTGGTTAAATCTTTATTCTTTAGAATCAGCCATTCATGCATGAATTGTAATGGTGATGAAAAATGTTCAAGAAAAATGTTTATTTTAGAAATTCGTATTCACGCTCGGGGCGCGCTACCCGCGGCCTAACGCCTGCAATTGCAATACTTGGTGGCTCAAGCAGGAGTGAAAGCCCAGACGGGTCTCTAATCTCAGAAACTGTGCCGGTAGGAAATTATGGCCCCAATTTTGAAGAAATGAGAACAGAAGCTTATGAAGCACTAGAAGAATTAAAGTCTATGGGGTTGCTAGAAAGTCAAACTGTCACTAGTGCTAATAGTGCTACTAGTAATTGTTCTACCAGATATTTTTCTACCAGACATTTGAGAGATAATATTGTTATGGCGGATAGCTTTATGGCAGATAGCTCAATGAACGATGATGACGCGAACATTGAAAAGGTTGTAGAAAACTTGTCAGCACAATTATCAAAGCCTAGACTCAGAGAGTTATCAGCATCATTAGGTAAAGATGTAAACCTCGCGATAATATTACTATCAAGACTATCTGGTTATACAAGTTTGAGACCAGAAGATATATCACACTCTTTAAAAGTTGTTAGAAGAGGAAGTGGTCAAAGAAGCATAATATACGAAGGTCCATCTAAAGGTCCTGAGAGATTACTGCTTCAAGTAGTAAACCACAACATACCAGATGAGAGATACGTTCTGTCGTTGAATGGTTCAGTGCGCGCTGTTCAAGGAATAGGAATGGCTTTCGCAGGATACTTTTTAGGAAACAACCATCAAGATTTAGCTATACTAAGACCGTTCATGAATCGTGAAAGAATAGATCTGTCGTACAATATCCGTGACGGAACTTTAGTGGTTAGGACTCCAGACGATGCTATAATAAAAGCGAAAAGCAAAATTCCATTTGAGACCGTTCTAAGAAGAAAAAAAGTTTTTGAACTATTGAGGGGTGTTGCATAATGAAAATAGATATAGCACACTGGATACTTATTCACGCGATATCAAAACACGTTGTGCTTTTATCGGTAACGGGCTGGAGCGGTTTCGCTTCGGGAGTACTAATATACTCATCAGCGCGCATTATAGAAGCTCTCAGATATGTAAGAAGATATTTATCAAGATTAAGAGAGAGACTTTTCGAAATAGTGTTCGCAGAAATCATAGAGTAGCAAAAAAATAATAAGGAGGTGAAATAATGAAACAAAATCTTGGAAGCATTGACAGAATTTTAAGATTCATTCTTGGAATTTGGATCATACAATTATTGCTCCCATCAATATCACAACCACTAATTTGGTGGGTAATGATGATAATAGGAGTGATAGCTTTAGTAGAAAGCTTCATAGGACACTGCTGGATAAATTCCGCGTTAAGATTAAACGTGAAATAGGCTGGCAGTTGTAAAAAATTGTAAAATTAAGTGACTCGAGTTTTGGCCGATAATGACAAGTCGAAAATATTCTTGGTTTGTTGGCCGAAACCGAAAAATTTTCACGCTTTAAATTTTTCTAGACACCAAATATCACTCTAACCTTTGGCTCTTCAAGAAGAGTTTTCACAGTTGCTAAAACTAGAGGACCTATAATAAATCCGGTAATGCCAAAAATTGTAACTCCCCCAATGGCCCCAAGAATCACAATAACCGGGTGAACATTTCCCCACTTGCTTATTATTTTGGGCTTCAAAACATTTTCTATGCCTGATATTACAAAAAAGCCGTAAGTTAAAACAAAGACTCCCTGAATTACTCCCCAGTTACTATTAGAAACTATGCCTGACAACAAATAAAAAGTTCCTAGAGGAGCCCAAATTACTGTGGCGCCAATCATAGGAATGAGAGCTATGCACGCAATCAAAACTGCCCATAAGAATGGCGAGGCAATTCCGAATAGCAAGAAGCCAATAGCGGCCGCAACTCCCTGAAGAAAAGCAATAATCAACGAGCCAAGTATTACCGCATTAACAACATTTCTTAACTGAGTTATTACAACTTCTGAAACACTAGAACTTCCAGGAAAAAGATTCTTAAAAGAACCGATAAAATTATCAGACTCCTTAAATGCATAATACAATATAAAAAATATTATGAACATATGCATCAGGAAATTTGGAAGAAGCAAAACGAAATCGGTAGCAGAATTAATTATGTAATCAGTAATCTTTCCTATAACACTCCTAAAATAAAGATTCAATTGAGGATCCTCAACAATCTTGTCAATGCCTCTTGAAGCCAAACAAAAAAAATCATTAGAAGTACACTGGACTGTAAAAAAGCTGCCAGTAGCAGATATCTGCTTGGTGCGCAGATACAAATAACTTGCTTCTGAAGATATCGCGTTAACAGCAAAATATGTGGGAGTTATTATTAATAGAAGAAGTATTGCCGAAACTATAAAAGCAGAAGCAGAAGGGCTAGTTCTCTTAGCTATTCTGGAATAAAGAGGGTAAAAAAGAAATGCTATTATGAACGCTCCAAGAATAGTGTTTATGAAAGGCCTTACTATTTGAAAAGACAAATAAGCAAGCAGCGCTATAAGCGCGACAAGCAGTATATTAGCCCTATCACTCTTTTTAATGACCATCTGGCAACGAAACACCACTTTTACTATATAAATGTCACGATTTTTCTTGACTGTAGGGTACTATTTGTGATATTTACCGCCTCGTAGTATTTCCTGAGCCCTGAAAATCTGCTCAATTATCAGCAACCTGGCTATCTGATGAGTCCAAGTCATACTGCCAAGACTTATAGAAATATCACACTTCCTAATGGTTTCAGAATCTAAGCCTTCGGGACCGCCGATGATTATTTTTATTGGAACAAACTGTTTTTCTTTGAGAAGCTCTGCAAAACTCTCGCTGGACAATTTAATTCCTTCCTTGTCAAGGCAAATATTAAAATTTTCTTTATTTATCAAGCAAAGAATTTTTTTGTTTTCGTCAGACTTGTTGCTTTCCAATATTTCTTTGAAATCAATTTTCCAATGCGTTCTCAACCTTTTTTCGAACTCGAAAATCCAGTCTTTAGTAAAACGTTCCTTGACGCGGCCGACACAAATTATTGTAATATTCATAATAGCAATACCAACAATTGTTAAGCAAATGCTCCGTGAATAGAGTGTCTTCTCTTATGCATGTGAGCATGAGCAATAAGCCATCTAGCTCTTCTTCTGGCTTTCCAATGATCAATAACTTTTTTCATCCTGTAAAAAAAACCTCTTTTTTCCTCATCTTCGGAAATTAATGCAGTTGCCCTTATAGCTCTCTGGCCGACCTGTATTCCTCTAGCAACTCTCGCGATTTTTAACTCTTCCAAAAGCCTTGCCTCTTTCAAAAGCTCTGCCTCTTTCAAAAGCCTAGTCTCCCTGACTAATACAATCTCATGAGCAAGCTTTTGCGCTTCACCAACTTCCTGTGCCACAGTTCCAACAACTATAAATTCCTGCCAAACCCTGAACGCCAAGTAGAAAGGAAAAACTGCGAGAATATCAAGCCAATAATTCTTTATGAAAGGAACAAGCTTTCTTGTATGATACCACTTAAATGTCAAGTCTGCAAGAAAAAATGCGACTATCACGTAATCAAATGCATCAATCCACTTCTGATACTCACTAAACCCGTGAATAAATTCTAGAAGAATAAGTATTCCTAGAAGAAGAACCAGCGGGGGTATAGCTTTATCTATAAACTTTTCAGTTTTTTTAGCAGTTTCAGTCTTCATCCACCAAGGCATTCCCTTGTGGTCGTGCTCTTTTTCATATTTCTGGGGCATTAGGGGGCTTTTCATAGTTATTGTTTTTAAATCCTTCTCCCGCCCAAAACAAAATTTAATGTCACCTTTTAGTGGTAAACTAATAGAAACATTTATAAACTCTTAACGTGTTTTCTCGACTTATGGGGCTCGTTGAAACAATAAAACAAATAGCTAGAGAAGCGCCCAAATCCTTAACCCGGGCAAGGCTAAGATATGATCGCATATTGACAGGAAGCACGCTATCTGCAACAAGACATTTCGAAGAATTATACACAGCAATGACTGAAGAAGAAATGCGCGAAAAAATGAACGAACTAAGAAAAAGAGTTCAAACAAAAAATACATCAAGAAGAGAGTTAAGCAGAGAAGTAATTCCTGAATCATTTGGACTGATAGGCGCGGCGTTCAGAAAATCTGGAGAGTACGACGCTTCAACAGACAAAACAAGGTCTATAACTCTGACAGATTCGCAATTCATGGCAGGAATGGCAATGGCCGAAGGGTACATTGCAGAATTGGCTTGCGGTGAAGGAAAAACATTCGCGATAGCACTGCCAGCAATACTTAACTCGCTTCAGGGAAAAATTGAAGGTTCAAGCTCAGTTCACGTAATGACATCAAATGAATACCTAGCAAACAGAGATGTTGCACTTGTATCAAAAATTTACGAAATTTTAGGACTAAAAGTCAAATCTATGCCATCAAGAGAAGAATTTCCGCAAACAAAAGAAGGCAACGAGCAGTACTGCAGAGAAGTCGCGGAAGCATTAAGGAGCGATATAACTTTTGGAACATTATCACAATTTGCGTTCAGAGACATGGAAGAACAGTTCGGGCCGGAAAGAATAATAAGAGTCAGCGAAGAATCAAGAAGAAGACGCTTAGCAATAATTGACGAAATTGACGATGTACTATTAGACAAACCATTAATAGGGCTTAATCTTTCAGGAATGCCTCCAAGCATTAAAGAATCGGAAGATTTTGGAGATTTCGTAAGAGACACATACTCTTTCGCGAACGGTTTAGAATGCAAAAACTTAACGGGTTCAACAAAAGAATTAAGAAAAACAGATATAGAAAACGTTGACGGAGACTATGTTGTGTGGAGAAGCACCAAAAATTCCGCTCCTGTAATAGATTTAACGAACAGAGGAATAGAAAAAATAAGCAAACACTTCAATTCTACAGACATATTTGGAAGACGCACAGGAATTCATGGAAGCCCGGCATTTTTAGTAACCCAGGCATTGAGGGCAAAAATGATGACTCCAGGAATTGAGGCGCTTCCCGGAACAGAATACGTTGTTGATGATGGAAAAATAAAACTAGTTGATGCAACAACGGGGCGCTCAGAAGAATCAAGGAGATTGGGAGACTTACTGCATTCATTCTTAGAAGCTAAAGAAGGAGTTCAAGTAAATCTTGATTCTGATTTGATTAACACAACGTCAGCACCATTATTTCTCGCAGACTCTTACGGCAAAATTTTGGGAACTACAGGAACATCATCCAGAGAATTGAAAATAGAGTACGGGCTTAAAACAATAGTTATACCGACACACCACGATTCAAGAAGAGTAATAGAGTTTCACGACTGCTCAACACTGGAAGAAAAATTGGAAAGCATGGCTCACAAAGTTGTAGTAATTCATGAAACGAATAACCCTGTACTTGTTGACGTTCCGGGAGTTGACAATTCAAGAAAAGTAAAAGAGTTTATAGAGAAAAGATTGTCTGAAAGAGGAATTCCAACAAAGGTAGCATTACTGAACGCATCAACCCAAGGAAACGAATGTGAAGCGATAAAAAATGCAGGAATTCCTGGAAGTATAACAGTAGCTTCAGAAATGGCTGGTAGAGGAACAGACATAAAACCACCAATAGGAGTACCATTAAGCGTTGTTATAGGAGAACATTTTCCTTATGAAAGATGCGACAGACAAGCAATAGGGCGTACAGGAAGACAGAGAAATGCTGGATTTGTATACATATTCAGAAGTCCTCAAGATGCAGTACCGTCAAGAAGAAAACAAAAAGAAATAGAGATAAACGCATCAAAAGCAAGAACGTGGTCTAGAGATATTACGGGAATTATAGAAAAGTACAGAGGAGTATTCATAGAGATTTGTGACGAGTTAAGGGAGAAACATGCTGAAGCCCACACAAAAACAATAGGATTCGTTCTTGATAATGCGGTTCAAAAAACAATTGAGCAATCTAAAAATTATGATTTATTAACGAGAACAGCAGAAAACGAGGGAGTCGCGATAAATGCTGAAGAGTTGTGCAGAAAAGCTTCACAAAAAACCACAAGTGCGTACGCATCAGCATTACTATTGCGCCCATACTCCGCGAGAATCGTAAGAATTTTAAGAAGAGAACTAGGAAAGTCTTACAAAAAAAATTCATTGCTAGTTCCAGACTTTGCAATGATAGAAAGAAAAACAGGATACAAATCTGAAGGAGTGGCACAATTATATACTGACATACTGTTAGAAGTCTTGGAAGAAGAAGCGAAAAAAACGGGAGTTTTAACTCCAGAAATGTCCAGAGAATTAGCATTTATTGGCGCGTTCTACAAAGCAGGAAATTATGAATCCAGAAGGATAAACATGTTTTCATACAACATTGCAGAACTGCTAGGAAACGATGCATCACAAGAAGTAGTAAGCAAAGCGCTACAAAACGGAACTCGCAGAATTGAAGACGTGAGAAATTCAGTTGAACAAGTCTGCGAAAATATTTGGAGAACCGCGTCACAAGAAAAAAGTTTTGAACAAAAAGCGTTAAACACTATGTATACTGCAGTTGGCTGTGCTTGGAGCAATTATGTTAGAGAAGTTCAAGCGGTATTATCAGGAAGCGGATTAAGAATGTACGGAGGATCGCAAGAATTAATGATAAGAACAATAATAGAGGACAGCGAACAAGTAGCGAGAGAATGCTTAACTCAAGGATTAGAACAAGGACTTAGAGCCTGCTACGATAATGGACTGCAAAACGCAAACGCACAACAGCAAAAGAACACTGCAAGAAAAAGGAAAAAAGTTAGTAGATGATTAAAAAAAATCTTAGACACAGAACTCATCTTTACCCAATCAAGCTTTCTTCAGGAGCATCCGCAATGATTTCTTCATGGATTGTTTTAAGAGGCGAACTTTTATAGCTTGCGCGCCCTTTGAAAACTTTTATTCCAAGAGAAGAATATTCCTCAATAGTTATCTGCTTAACAGCTTTCTTCACCGCACCATCAATGAAAACATCATCACCTGGAGAACTCTTTGTAGGGCTTAAAATTCTTGGAGTTCCTTTCTTATCAATGGATGCGAGAAGCATGCCGTTGCTTTTCACACCTCTGAGAGTTGCAGGCTCAAGATTTGCAACCACTACAATGTTCCGCCCCAAAAGCTCTTCAGGAGAATAATACTTGCGAAGCCCGGCAACGATAACCTTGTTTTCAGAGCCCAAATCAGTATTTAAAACATACAATTTCTCGGCAGTAGGATGATTATCAACACTCAATATTTTCGCAACTTTTAAATCAACGCTGGAAAAAGAATCACCAGTGTTAATTTCTAAAGAATCAACCCTTTGAAAAATTATTCTAGCACCACTAACAGTCTTATTTTCATACTTAAAATTGATATCATTATTGGATAAAACTCCGGCGCCAATTTGATCTTCCAAAGATCTGGAAAATTCAGGAATTATAGGCTTGATCAATATAGAAATAATTTTTGATATATTAACCGCGGTGGTAATAGTTTTACGGGCCAAATCCTCATCATCCTTTAAAACCTTCCAAGGCTCTTTATCTTGAAGATAAGTATTACCAACAGAACCTATCTCCAATATTCCCCTAACTGCTTCCCTAAAATCAAAACGAGCGTAAGAGTGCAAAACTCTTTCAGAGATTTCCAGAATCTTTTTCTGAACATCAGAGCTGTCACAAACAGATATTTTTCCGCCAAGCTTAGTAGAACAAAAAGATAAAACCCTATAACAGTAATTCGCAATGTTTGCAATAAGCTCAGTATTAACAACCTTCAAAAAAGAATCCTTAGTAAAATCGATATCATTCATAGTCTTGCTCAAATGATAAGCGTAATAAAACCTCAAAAATTCCGGGCTTGTTAATTTTAGAAAATCATCCGCGTCAATAAGAGTTCCTCTAGATTTAGAAAGTTTTTCACCCTCCCATTTCAGATGACCATGAACTGTAACATTATCAGGCATTTGAAGACCGGCACCATGAAGCATTGCAGGCCAGAACAAAAAGTGAAAATACAAAATATCCTTGCCTATGACATGAGTTATCCTTGAAGACTTCCACTTTTTCAACCCCTGCTCAACACTACCAGAAGCATTGGCGACACTAGAAATATATCCGATGGGCGCGTCATACCAAACATAAACATATTTGTTATCAATACCAGGAACTTTAAAGCCGTAATAAGGCTCATCCCTAGTAATGCACCAATCATCCAAACCTTGATCAACCCAAACCATTACCTGATTAACAACTTCAGACTGCAAATTTTTATTAGACGAAAGCCAGTTTGCCAGAGGCTCCTTGAACGCCGACAACTTGAAAAAGTGGTGCTCAGAATTCTTTCTACCGGCAGACTTCTTGCAAATAACGCAATAAGGATTTTTTAGATCAATAGTTTTATGAGTTCCATTGCACTTCTCGCAAACATCACCATACTGGTCAGGAGCGCCACATTTTGGACAATTGCCTTTAACAAACCTGTCAGGAAGAAACCTTTTACAATTATTACAATAAGATAACTCAATCTGTTTAGTGTATAACAAACCCTTTGACAAGTGAACACCCCAAAACCACTCTGTAAGTTCTTTGTTCTCAGAACTATTAGTGGCATGAAAAGATTCAAAATTCACTCCATACTTTTGAAGAACCGTCTTATTATGCTCGTGATTTTTCTGCACAAGCTCATCAGGAGAAATCTTCAGCTCCTGAGCCTTAACCTCTATTGGGGTCCCATGAGTATCAGAAGCACAATAATACTTAGCATCAACACCTGCCAGTCTTAGAAACCTTGCATAAATATCCGCCTGAACGTACTCAACAATATGACCAATATGGAGCCGGCCATTAGCGTAAGGAAGCGCGGCAGTTATGATAAAAGGCTTCGAAGAATTTACGTCAAGAATTTTTTTCATGAATCACATCTCCTCAACAGTTTCTATGCCTAACAAATCTAAACCACTCTTTATAACTTTACCCACAGAACAGATAAGCATTAAACGCTCAACTTCCTCGGGGGAGCCCATAACTTTACAATCATGATAAAACTCGTTGAAAGAACGGCAAAGCTTCAAAAGATATTGAGCAACAATATGAGGGTGATGCTCGTCCAGCGCGCTACCTATTACGGAAGGGTACTGCTCCAAAAGGGAAATAATTTTTTCTTCAACCGGATGCAATAATTTTGAATAATCCATGTTTCTCTTTTTTGAATTCTTAGACTTTCTAAGTATAGACATTATCCTCGCATAAGTATAATGAATATAAGGGCCAGTATCACCCTGCAAGTCAATAATTCTATCCCAATCAAAAACAATTTCTTTTATACGATCATTCTGCAAATCGCCAAAAATTATTGAGCCGATACCAACTTTTTTCGCGACATCTTCTTTATTTTTCAGCGAAGGATTTTTTTCCTTAATGAGAGCTAAAACTCTTTCTTTAGCTTCCTCCAATATTTCTTCAAGAAAAATCACGTTGCCCTTCCTGGTAGACATTTTACCATCCTTAAAATGAAACAATCCAAAAGGAATATGATGCATATCACTAGTATCATATCCTAATTTTCCCAAAGCTCCAAACACTTGATTAAAATGCAATATTTGCTCCTGCCCGACAACATAAACAAGTCTCTCAGATTTGAGTTTTTCAATTCTATAAATCGCCGAAGCCATATCTCTGGTATGATAAGTTGTTGAACTATTGCTCTTCAACAAAAGAACGGGAGGCATGCCCTCCAGAGGAATTATTAGAGCGCCATCATTGCGCTCAGAGACACTCTTACTCTCAGCCAGATCTATAACTGCTTGCATTTTATCAGAGTAAAAACTCTCGCCATACTCATAATCAAAATTCACGTTTAACTGAGCATATATTTTTTTGAATTCTTTAATTGATAAATTTACGAATTTTTTCCAGAGTTTTTTATACTCTTTATTACCCCTCTCCAACTCTGCAAATGCCTGCCGGGCATCCTCCTCAATCTCTGGATGCTGTTCGGCTTCTGTATGAAATGCAACGTATATTTCCAAAAGATGCTTTATTGGCTCCTCATTCAACCTTTTCTCAACACCCCACCTTTTAAAAGCAACAATAAGTTTTCCAAACTGAGTGCCCCAATCACCCAAATGATTCATTCTAATAACTTTCCAGCCATGAAACTCGTAAAGCTTAGCAATAGATGCACCAATAACTGTTGAACGCAAATGGCCAACTCCGAAAGGCTTAGCAATGTTTGGCGATGAGTACTCTACCACTACAATTCTCTTTTTCCCCGCATTATTTCTACCATATTTATCATCAATTACTGGCAAAAGAAGTTTTGCGAGCTCCTGCTTATTAATGTGAAAGTTTAGAAATCCTGCTATCGCAGAAACACTTTTTACGAGTCCTCGAGGCGTCACATTTTTTGCGAATTCTTCAGCAATAACATGAGGACTCTTCTTGAACTCTTTAGAAAAAGAAAAACAAGGCAGGGAAACATCACCATGCTCTATAGCCTTAGGAGTTTGCAACTGAAAATCTTTCAAACCCAACTGTTCACGAACCAACTTATTCACTGCTTCAAATATCATACTGTAGCTTTGTGAACAAGAGTTTAAAATGTTTTGTTTTCTCGATGACGCATCAATGGCTCAATAACTAACAGATTTAGGCTTTGACTTAAGAGAAATCCAAAACACTAACTTTTTCTTCCACAAATATTTATAAAGACAACAATATTGTTCTCGAGTAGTCATGGATTGGAAAAAAGCAGGAGTTTGGACAGGAGCGGTTTTAACAGCACTGCTAATATTGCTGTTCTCATTCAAATTTGTAGCGATGGACGATAATTATCAAAAAACTTTGATTACGCCTCGATTAGCAGAATTTCACTCAGATGTTTTGAAATACTTGCTAGGATTTTCTGAATCCGTGCCAACAGCATTCTCCAAAGAAGAAAGTTCGCACATTTCAGATGTTAGAAAACTATTCAAGAAGATTTTCGTTGCGACATACGCATTACTAGCATTATGGTTTTTAGCATTATTATCACTTCGAGACAAGCAGTTGGTAAAGAAATCACTCAGGTTAGGAGCAGTAACATCATTAATAATTGTACTCATAATATTCATTGCATCACTAATATCGTTCACCAGTTTTTTCAACGCGGTTCACGAACCATTCTTCACAGAAAAATCTTGGATTTTCACGAGTGACTCATTGCTTATAACACTGTATCCAGAATCATTTTTTCAAACAATGGCGTTAAGATGGGGAATTATAGTTTTCTTCACGTCAGTAATAATCGGGTTACTCCAATACTGCCTCAATGGCTCGGGAGGCGGCGGAGCGGGGCACTAACTGTTTCGACAACATTCATTCTCAAAGAATTATAGCAAATCACTCTAATAATCGGAACTTTGTTCCCTGTGAGGTAGGATTTGCTCATTAGTAATTCACTTTACACGGTGCATTCAGTATACGAAAATTAAAGTGAATTACTATAACTAGAAACAGAGAAAGAAAGAAAAAAACATTGCGCGTGTAGTTTATTGTTTAGACAAAATTCTCATAACATCAGATTTAGTAAGTTTTCTAACATCTGCGGGAGCTTTGCCATCATTAATGGAATCGTAACTTAATATTAGCATGCCAAGTATTTGAGGCTGGTACCCGCCTTTTTGTTTAATAGCAATCAACGCATCAGAATCAACTATTGTCGATTCGAA
Organism: Candidatus Woesearchaeota archaeon; assembly: GCA_016203445.1. Classification (GTDB taxonomy): domain Archaea; phylum Nanobdellota; class Nanobdellia; order Woesearchaeales; family ARS49; genus JACQMS01. Next base: position 24,501 of record JACQMS010000030.1, on the reverse strand, counting down.
ATCTGCCAAAGTTGCAGGATCAGTCAATTCCTCGAATGCGGTTTGAGAATGTCTATGTAAGCCCTGATCCGCAGATTTTCCAGCATTTCCCACATAATTTTCAAAAGTTGCATCCTTTCCTAAATGTTTTACCAAACCTGTTGCAGTTCCAACACTAACTCCATAAAGACCAAATGTTATATCATCAATAGATTCATTTATCTCTTGAGGTTGTGCATTTTTGAGCAGCCCCCAGTTTATTACGCCTTGAGGAAATGCTTTTGAAGCATTATCCAAAAGTGATTTTCCGAGTGTTTCTTGAAACGTTCCTAGAGTCTGAGGATCTGCTAATTTGTCATACCTTATAGCCCTGCCTTCCTGAAGAGTTGCTTCAGCACCAACATATGCTTGTCTTAAAGAAAAATCAGTAAACTTCCCTCTACTTTCCGCATACTCGTGCTTTTGTCTGAATCCATCTAAACTCATAAAAACCCCTCAACGATACCACTCTGAAGTGGTCATATTTAAAGCTTTCGGTTTGCTGAAGAAAAGTTTAAATATGTTAATGAAATAGCTGCATCCATGGTAGGGAATAAAGACAACTATTTTTTTGATACAAGAACGGCACGCTTAGGCTATGCAATAGGAGCAATTATTGCGACAAATGCATGTACTGGAACAAGACCGGGAAAAATTGGGGAACAATTTACAAATAATCAACCAATAGGAGAAACACAAGAAATAGCACAATTTACACCAATTGAAAATGTTCATAGACCAGAAGTAACACAAACAACATCGACCCATGATACTCGATTAGAACAAACAGTTGAAATAAGCAACGCGGCCAATACATCGGGAAGTAACACTAATGATAACAGTCAGACAAGAAGTTTAGAAGAAGAAATAAGAAGTATAGGAACAAATATTGAAGGCATAAGAAACAGTGTTACTCATCAAGAAACAAGCATCAACGGAATTTATGAAGATATAGAATCGATAGATGCTCGGACAATAAGAACAGCAGAGTACGTAGGCAGACTCGTCGACGATTCAGGAAACCCGCACGTTGGAAGTCAAGACATCGAAAGAATTTCAAACACGACAGCGCAAACTTTTGCAATGGTTAGAGATGTAAAAGAGTATGTCGAAAGATTAAATCAGGCATACTCATCACCAGCAGGTTATGTATTAGCTGCTGCACTAATAGCGGGAGCATTCTTAGCAGGATTAAAGTACGGAATAATAGGAAAGAAAAAAACTACAGAACAAATAACACAATTACCAGAACAACCGAATATTCAGCAGGAACAAATAAGGCCCGCTCAAGAAGCATTACCGACACAAAAACCTTTCTCTGTAACTGCAATTCAAGCAAAAGACACAGGAACTTCAGAATTAATGAAAAGTTTCCTATCAGGAAAATAGTAGTTATTTAAAAACAGGCATCAAAATACTATCTCATGGCAGAAATAACATTCGAAACTTTAACATTCAGAGAAATACCTGAAGGAGTGGACGTAACATTCCAAAGAATGTTCGGATTCAAAATACTGAAAGAAGAATTAATAACTATAGGAGAGTACAAAGCTGAAAAGAACAAGATAATATTCTCAGCACCAGAAAAAGTTGTCCAAAGAAAATTCTCATTGATACTGCAAAAACATTTTACATATTTAAAAAACAAGATGAACGGCAAAGAAACGGTGTACGTTCACAAAAATTCAGGAATACCGCTTCTAGGAAGCATAGCTTTCGGAATAATAGACAGAAACACTAGCATAATAGAAGTAAGAGCTATAACGAGCTGCAACATAAAATGCAATTATTGCTCGGTCAATGAAGATATACGCCCAACAGATTTTATAGTCGAAGCAGATTATCTGGCAGAAGAATTCCAAAAGATTGCAAAATACAAAAATACAGAATTTGTAGACTGCCACATCAACAGCCAAGGAGAACCATTCCTGTATTTTGACATGGTAAGACTAGTTAAAAGAATTGCAGAAACACCAAACATCCGAGAGATAACTGTCAACACTAACGGAACACTACTAACTTCTGAAAACATAAAAGCGCTTGCAGAAGCAGGACTCACCAGAATAAATCTCTCACTGAACGCTATTGATGAGAAAAAAGCTTCAGTTATTGCAGGATGCCCATACCCGATAATGCACGTTCTAAAAATGGCCGAAGAAGTAACAAAGCATATGGAATTACTTATCGCTCCCGTACTAGTCCCGGGATACAACGAGGAAGAAATGGACAAAATAATTGAGTTTGCAAAAACATTAAAAAACCCCAATGGAAAAATGCCGGTTATAGGAATACAAAACTTTTTGTTCTACAAATTCGGAAGAAACCCCTCGAAAAGCATGCCATGGGAAGACTTTTACTCATTACTAAAAAAACTCGAGGAAAAACACGGCGTAAAACTTATCGTAAGCAAAGAAGACTTTCAAGTCACGAAAACGAAAGAATTGCCATCACCAATGAAAAAAGGAGAAGTTGTCAGAGCAAAAGTTATAAGTTCAGGAAGATTATACAACGAAACACTATGCGTCGCAAAAGAAAGATGCATAAGCGTAATACACCCATACACTAAAGAATTAAGAGGAAAAAATATAAAAATCAAAATTATCAAGGATAAACACAATCTTTTCGTAGGAGAAAAAGCGTGACGAGAAGAAAGAAGCGTGGCGTCAACATTATCTCGAAGACTTGCACCCTTCAAAAGTATGGTATGAAGATGAAGCGGTGAAAGATTTGAAAGAAGATGGCTTCAAAATAGTTGAGACAAAACAAGTTTGGGGACTTGAACGATTAATCGTTGCGAGAAGAGGATTATTCACGCCAACCTCAATCATATTTTTGCAGTCTTTCGAAATGTTTTTTGCTGTTTGTTAGGAGTTCTGTATCTTTTGCTATGCGTGTTGAGGTTATAAAGAAGTCTTGTATGTTCATTTTCTGTTAATTTTTCCGGCAACAGCGAAATATTTATCTACTTCTAAATACTTTTTTTATTCATGCGAGCATTTATTGCCTTAGAAGTTCCTGTTGAAGTCAAAGAAGAATTGTTGCGAGTTCAAGAGTCTCTACGAACAATTCCTGCAAGATGCAATTTCACGAACGATTTTCATATAACAATAGGATTCTGGATTAATGGAAACGTAGAAATCCTTAAAAAAAAGTTGGAAAGAATAAAACACAAAAAAATTTCTGCACAAATCAACAATATCGGAACGTTCGGAAAACCATCAAAAGTTGTATGGGCGGGAATTACAGGAGAGTTTCACGATCTAGCAATGTCGATGCAAAAATCAGAACATTTTCACCCTCATATAACACTTCTAAGAGTAAAAAAACTGTTTGATGAAGAAAAATTTTCTGAAATGCTTAAAAAGATAGTAATGAAAAAAATAAGTTTTGAAATTGATACAGTATCGTTGTTCAAGAGCACTCCAAACAATGGTTTTCACACTCACGAAAGAATCGCCTCAATAACACTAGCATAGCCCGTAGAACATACAAAATTAGCAAAAATTCTCGAAATACCTCGCAAGATTTATATATCATTCATCAATAAACCAACTTTACAAAGGGGTTATTTTGATGAGCGAGAGTCAAGAAAATCACACACGAAACGAGCCTATTAATTGGGTTGGAAAAACTTTATTTTTCCTATCAATTCTAGGAATAATAACATCAATTTATCTAACTTATAATCATTACTCATTAATATCAGATCCTCAAACATTAAGCTTTTGCGATTTAGGATCGGTGTTCAACTGCTCAAAAGTTAATTCCAGTGAGTACTCAGAATTTTTAGGAACTCCAGTTGCTTTGTTGGGAATAATATTTTTTTCGTTGGTGTTGTATTATTCGAGAAAATCTTACAAAAGCGTTCATTACTATCAACACTTAATAATAACTCTAGGCTTCGGATTTATATTTTCGTTATACTTGATATATGCAGAATTCGTTCTAAAAACTATATGCATACTTTGCACGCTGTTGCATTTGATAATACTATCAGGACTGGTTTTTAGCATTTATGCATTGATAAAAACAAAATCTTGGAAACAAAAATTTTTTGGGCAATACTTGAAAAGCGCGTCATGGGCGATAATAATTGTAGTATTGATAATCAGCTACACTTTTTTTACCGCGCCGACAGGTCCAAGAGTTCCAAACACATTCACACAATGTTTAACAGAGGCAGGACTGGTAGAGTATGGATCTTACACTTGCTCAGCATGCCTAGCACAAAAAAAATTATTAGGCCCAGCATTCAAATACATTAATTACATTGAATGCAACCCTTCAGGGCCTAACCCTGACATGGTAAGATGCAGAAAAGTACCAGTGGAATTCACACCAACATGGACTGTTGAGAAAAATGGGACGATAACCAACAAAAAGGTAGGATACTTAACACTGCAACAATTATCAATATTGTCTGGTTGTGAAGTTCCTAAAGAGTGAAAAATAATAGCAACAGAAACACGAGCAGAAATTGAAGAGTTAACTAATATTTGTCTTGACAAATTTGATGCATTTTTGGTCAATAACCGCTGGTGATCACTTGCTGATGCTCGCTCATAATACTGGAGGAAAATTTCCGCTTTTTAATACCCTACAATTTGCTTCCAATTCTTTTTTAGCATCAATATCACAATTTGTAAAGGAGTATAAGATGATTCTCCGCTATACTTTTCCACCCAACATAATTTGTCTTTCCAATCTCTTCCATGAACAATTCTTGCGACATGAGTTGGCTTAAACCCCATAGGCCTTAGAATACCATCATAATTTTCAACAATCCAATCAAGCTTATCCTTCCAACCAGCACCTATAACAATCTGGCTTACATGAGAACCATTAAACCCCATAGGCCTTAGAATACCATCATAATTTTCAACAATCCAATCAAGCTTATCCTTACAACCGTCTCCTACTATTAAAGCAGGGACATGCGAAGCATTAAATTTATTGTTCACTAAAACAGTTAGTACAGCATGTGAACCCAAATATTCTATTCTTTCGTCGTTAATTAAATGATTGATCCTTAATTCTACAAATTCGCGCGGGGTTATTAAATCATCAAGTGTTACCATGTAACTGAATAAACAGGGTTTGTTTAAGAATATTTGTTTTTATACAGTAGTAATAAAGAAATTGCCTGAGAACTGACATATCCTATCGTCAGCTTCCCCGCTTCACAGCAGAGCTGCGGGGTATTAAACCCCATTTTGAAATAAGGAGTGAGAAAAAAAACAAAAAAAAAGCTGTAATGTTTACAGCTTTTTCCTTAAATTTCTAATCATGCCTTTAGCATCATCCTTTAGAGCAAGACCAAAACCTATACCAAAAGCAAGAGCCAATCCAAGCATTATTCCTGCAACTATAATCAAAAAAGTTCCAGAAGCAACAGTTATATTAATGCCCAACTGACCCAACACTACAAGCAGTGTTAATATTAGTATAAGATTTTTTGACGCACCACTAATTATGTGGCTACTCTTACCCTCAAGAGCCATTACTTTCCACGCAACGTACTCTGCAGCTACAAAACCGAAAAACGCTAAAAGTATAGCGCCAATAGCTTGAGGAACCCACAAAGCTATAACCTGCAAGAATTCGGCCAAAGGACTCAACCCAGGACCAAGTAGTGACGCTGCTGGCGACAAGAACACTATGAAAGAAAACCATTTCACTAGAACAGAAATCAAGTGAGAAAGTCTAAAACCACCAGCAAGCTTTTTCATATGAGTTTGGTGAACTACCCACTGATCTAGCTTTATTCTCTCAAGAATGTGTTCTAAAACATAGCTTATAGCCCATGCGACAATGTACCCGACAATCAAAACCAAAAGCGCTGCCACAAGTCCAGGAATAGATTTTAGCGCCCCATTCCAAATATCAAGTAGCGGCACTAAAAGTCCTGAATTTATTGCTGTTAATGCATCTGCCATTTTGTTATACCTCCTTTAAAACCCCAACTTTCAAAATTCTCACGGTAGAACCAAAAATGCGATAGGGTACCACGTGAGGCATAACAAAAAAATGAGAAAGAGAAAGAAAAAAAAATAAAAAAATAATAAAAAAGCGGTAAGAGTTTTACTTACCGGCTTCTACACTTGTTGCAGTCAAGCTTGTACCTTTTACAACTACTGAAGTTCCCTTCAAAGCTCCAGATGCCTGGTGCGTTTTGTAGTCGTTGAGTACTCTTGCAGCTCTTCTAGTGTCCAAACCAGAGAATCCAGCAACTAGCAATGAGACCTTACCACTCGATTGCTCGAATAGCTTGATCATTGCTTCACCTTCAGTGAAACCTGTAGTACAAACCGCAGGATTTCCGAGGAGTGATGCTGCTACACTGTTGACACAAGGTCCACCAACAACTATGGTGTTGGAGTTCTTCCAAGTGCTTGCAACTTCGCTGTCTAACTGTGCAGAACCAACAGGAATCTTTACAACTTTATCAGTTGAAGTTCCAGAAACTGTTGTTGTTGCAGCAGCGGCGCTTGTAGGTGCGAGGAAGAAGTTAACTTCCGATTGCGAACCAGTGTACTTTAGTGTTAACTTTGTTCTAGAGTTTGTATCACCAGAAGTTTCCACAAATGTACCGTAAGGAGTTACGGCTTGTTCTGGATAGCTAGCTCCATCACCCTTAACTACTAACGTGCTCCATGCAGCTCCAGCAGTTGCGTCATACGTTGGAGTTCCTAGAGCGACATCATTACCTGTTGCGCCCTCACTATATGTTACAGTCACGTTAATCTGACCGTAATCATCAGGGTTTGTACCCTCCATGTATGCAGTCTTCTCAGTAACGGTAACTCTTTGAGTTACTGCTCCAGCCGATGAGGATGGCAAAGTTATCTTTGCGCCTCTAGCGGCGAACAAGAAGTTTGCTATACCTGCAGCACTACCATCAGTTGCAGCGTTCGTTATCAACAAGCTACCATCAGACGTTCCTGAGGGAGTAACAGTAAATGAGTACTGAACTCCGTCATAAGTCATTGTAGAACCTGTAGTTCCTTCGGTGTGGGACCACTCTGTAGAAGTTCCAGTAGCTACATCTTCAACAGTTATCTTCTGACTAGTCGAAGTGTTGCTGATTCCTGAAAATTTCAAGAATCTGGACTTGTCCTTACCATCATTTAAGATGAAGTAGTCACCCTTAGGGATAGCAGTTCCTGACTGTGTCCATATCCTCTTAGATGAAGAGTATGCAAGGTACGTCTCATTACCACTAGCTGGTGTGTCATTACCGTGCAATACGTTCGCGCTGAACTGTCCAGTGGTTAGTGGAGCTTTCAAATTCAAATCGGTGTTTGAAGCTGTCAACACTATATCATTTCTCGAAGCATCATCTAATGCTGGAGAAAAGCTGTGGAAAAGCCATTTAAAGCTGCCAAAGACTGGATCTGCTAGTTCTCCACCGATCTTTGAACCTTTGACTTCGGTTGCAAAAGAGCTGGGAGTTACAGCAACATCAATCTGCGCAACTTTGCTTGCAGAACCTGCCGTGAAAACTACAGAAGTTCCATCAACAACTGTGTTAGCAGTTCCCTTAGTTACAGCATTGCCACCTTCTAGAACAATCTTTTCAGAACCAACGAAGAGTCTCGCTCCGCCCAATCCAGCTTGCGCGTCATAAACAAAAACGTCTTTGATGTACACTCTGACTTGAGGAGTTCCAAGAGTATACGTGTTACCTTTGGCTACTGCCTGGGTTTCACCGTTAACTCTTAAAGTTGCAGCTCCTTCGGTAGTTGCTCCAAGGTTAGCATTAATTCCTACAACTTCAACAGTGTTAGTGCCGATAGTCGTTGGAGTTCCCTTGTCAACAGAAACATCGGTTCCTGAAGCGTACAACGTTAACTTTGTTGACGATTGCTCTGAAGCGGTTCCTACGGTGAACTTTTTGCCAAACAATTCAATATCCTTGTTTGCAAGCAATGATAGGTTTACAGCTGTAGGAAACTTAATCCTCGTAGTGTAATTACCATCATTAGTAGTCCAGTCGTAAAACAATACTGGCTCAGTTACGTCTAGAACGGACTTTCCAAAGGAGATGTAGTTCTTTGTTGGAGAAACCACTTCAAACCTTAAGTCATAAGTCGTTCCATCAGTTCCAGTAACCTGCTTGTTTGCTAACAATCCTGGTAATTCGGTCTTGGTCAAAGTTGCTTTGACTCCGGACAAGTTGTCACCATATCTTAATTTAGTGCTCGAGGTCATAAACTTTGCACCGTTATCAACGGTAACAGTTGCAGTACCTCCAGCTATTGGTGTTGAAACTACATTTGCAGCTTGGAGTGCCGTTGCGATATCAATCGCACCGATAACATCCTCGGTCTTAGCGCTACTACCTAAAACTACAGTAGCGTCATAAGTACCAGCTGACACGAATGGCGCTGGGTACATCGCAAGGTCTGCCGCGGCCATAGCCCCAAACATTGTGGCTCCGACCATGGTTAAACCGGTCCCTAAAGCGACCATCTTTTTTACAGCGGTTCTTACTCTCATTCTTGAAACACCTCCATGTGTTTGCTATTTCTTATTCGTTATGAACACTCGTTAATTCCGCGTGTTCACCGCTTTTTTGGATCAACCAGCATACAACACTGGCTAGCCGGTATTAACGGAAGTCAGATAGTTTATAAAGTTTTCTAGTCAAGAGTATACTGATCAACGCACTAACACTATGACACCCCTAACAAAGCCAAAAAGAGTATTTTCAGCATAGTGCTACCAATAAGTAGCAGTTATAAAAACTCATTTTTTTTGAGAAAAACCGTGTATAAGCAATAATTGTATAAAAATAATAGTACGATTAGTAAGTACTTTACTCATAGTTCTACAAATGTTATACAAGAACCTATACAAAAACCTCAAAAACAACATAGCATAATAGATAATTGCACATTATTAACGATGTATATACTGCAACAATTCTTGATACAATCGTTCGTTGGCAGCGGCAATGAGAAGTTGATCAGGCATCCACGCAAGAACTCTTTCACATTCATGGATAGTATCGCCCCACGCAAGATCTCCCAATCGAGAACCATCCTCATATCGAACATGAAAATCAAGACAATCTAAGATAAAAGCTCCGCAAGCACTATCAATAATTTTTCCTCCACGCCTCACATAACCTGCACGCGTTCCATAGATTAAACCAAAAATATCCGCAATGATGTGATGTTTCCAGTATGATCATAAAATGCGGAGGACAGGATTCGAACCTGCGAAGGCACTAAGCCAACTGGGCCTAAACCAGTTCCGTTTGACCGCTCCGGCACCTCCGCGAAACAAAACAACTAAACATGAAGTCAATATTAGATATATATAATAGTATCTATGGCGAGTTGATGTCAACTTAAGTGTCAGAATAAATCTCCAATAACTTACGCCACCGCTTGTGGTGATTGGGTAATCGATTTGACAACATTTAACCATCATTTGATACTAAAGTTTATATAGTTTGTTATCTTTCTAGTCTTGTTCGGGGGGATACGCTTGGCTGACGATATAGCTTCACTGATTGAGCAATTGGATAAAGATTGCATTAATCCTTCAATTGATTGCTTTAATTCTCTTTATAATAATGTTTTTTTCGAGGCAAAAGTTAATTTATTAATGAAAGAACAGAGTTTAGATCCAAAATCTCCTGATGATAGGATGAAAGCTTTTGAAATAGTTCACAATGAATTATACGAAACTCAAAGATTTAAAGAGCTTGTTGGTGTTATAGAATCTGATCATTCTTTTGGTTGTTATGATATGGATGCATCTGGAGTTGCGGCAGACATTCTTTATAATAAAAGAACTATATCAGGGCTTGAAGCAACTCTTAAAAATCTTAATTTAGATCCTAATTCTTCTAGAGATATATATCACGCATGGCACATATATCGTATGATAAAAAACAAAAATAAAAGAACAAAGAAATTATTTTACGAAATTGAAAAAAGATTAGCTCATTTAAAAGGTGAGCGTGGAAAAAAACATCAAGTACTTATATTGGATGCAGTAGCTAATTATATTTCTTTTGTAATGGATAAATTTGATAGGCCGCAACAAAGAACAGATCATTTTGTTAGAAACATGATTAAAGTATTGCCAAAAATTCTAAAATTTAACAACAGTGATTTGCTTTATTTTATTGACCAAGCTAGTTGTAGTCCTGAAAGCGTACTGTCTCCATCAGAAACCAGCAACAAAATATTGAGTACGTATAAACATGTTATTAATCATGCCGCCAGTTTAAATAAGCTTGAAAGAGATAGATATTTCTTGGCCTTAAGAAATATTGTCAGGTCATTAGATATTATGGCCCCAAGTTATATTTCTCAATTAGAATCTAGGATTGTAATGTATAAAAGCAAAGTTTAAATATAAATTAATGATGTGTTCTTATTAATGAAGATATCACCAAAAGAAGAGATTAGAGTAAGATTGATAAGAGATAAAATTTATGTTATTGACAGATTAATATCTCAATTAAGAAAGAGTCTTTCTGAAGAAGAAGACATTATTTCTTATAAAAAAAAGTTAGCAAGTAATTTAGAAAAGGAGATTAATGCTAAGTTTACATTGGTTCAAGGCAGCCTTAAAATTTTAGGTGAATTAAAAAATACTATTCGGCGCCAGATTGAGGCAGTTAATAATGAATTAAATGATTTAAATAAAATTCTTGAAAATATTTCTTCTTCAGAAAACTACAGTGAACAAAAACTAAAAGATACTATGATAGCATATAATGTCTTACGAAGTCAACCACTAACAGATAAATCAAAACTGACAAAGCTTGGCTCTAATCTTACTAGAATTGTTAAAATTATAGGGTTTATAAAATCAAGCAAGAAAAAATCTACAACTTTTAAGCTAAATCGTGCAATGGCCACTCAAATGGTTGACTTATGGCGCAAGATTCAGAAATATAGAAAAACAATTGAACAGGAGATTGCTCTAGGCGGAGATATTAATTTATATAAAACTCAGTTAAATAAAATCAGAGTCACACTCAATAATCAATTAGCAATTACAGCAGATCTGATTAAATATTTGGGTCAGCTTGGTGATTTATTCAAAACTTTTTCTCAAGTTTACGAAGCAAAAGACGAGGTAGTTGTGGGTCTATATAGAGAACTTAGAGAACTTTATACAGCATTGATTGAAAGTATTGAAAATGAAGAAAGTCAAGAAAAAGAATTAAAAGATGTTTTTCCTTTGTTATTTAATAAATATCAAGAAGTTAAACAAACAATAGATCTTGAATACTGCTAAACAAAAAGGAACTAATCCTTCTTCCTTTTAGCCTGCCAAGAATACTTCCTCTTCTTAGAAGAATTACCATAGCCACACCTGGAACAAAACCCATGACTTTTGTGATAGCTAGTGTGACCGCACCTCCTGCACGGAATGTGCGTGTGACCCCTAGACTTCTTGCCCATACTATAAGTTCCTTTCATTAATACACCTTCTAAAAAAGAATCATGCACTAGGACTTATTAAAATAATGGTGTCCCCTCTCAAGAAAACAGTCCCAATCTTTCTCTTAGTCTGACCGTTTTCCCTTTCTTCAGTGTTATCAAGAACAACATTGATATGGATGTCAAAGGCTTTCAACGCTCCAACAAACTGTCTGCCATTCTTCAATTCTACAAGAACATTTTTTCCGCGAGCATTGTTCAATGCGTCCAAAGGCCTTGCTTCCATAAGAGTTCTGGTTTTTAGAGACGTATATAAACATTACTATTTTTATTTTTTAAACCTGTAACTTGTTCCTGCCTCTAGACCTCACTTTTTGCAACCTTTGAATAACAGCTCTGCCTTTAGAAGAATTTTTCTTGTAATGCTCACAAAAAATTTCAAAAAAGTGCGCGGAATTTATAGGATGCCTCGCTTCCAAAGATTCTTCCAAAACGTGCAAGTCAACAGCCTTATCCTCAATTCTGGTAGAAGTTGTCCCAAGACCAAAATCAATAATGTAAAGTTTTTCGTCAACACCAAGAATAATGTTGCTAGTAGTAAGATCCCCATGAATAATATTTTCATCATGCATCCTTGCAAGAATTTCGGCAATCTGAACAGCAATCCTCAAAGACAGCTCTGTACCAATACTCGCAACATTAACTCCAGAAATCTTCTCTATAATTAACAAGTCATCTTTCTGCTCAAAAACTCTAGGAACTGGTAGACCAATCTTCAGCGCCTTTCTAAGAATGTTGGCTTCTTTTCTGGATCTCTCAAATCTTAGAACATTATCAAGATCTTTGTGCCGGTAATTTTTTACAACTCTGAACTTATGAATTAGTCCTTTACTATCTAAGAAAATTTCTGCTTCAGCCCCTCTAGACAAAAGCTTCATGTCACTATTCCCGCTCTATCCACCTTATCTCAAAACGCCCTAAAGGATAAATTTTTTTTGAGGATTCCAAAATATTTTTTTGTAGAGTATTATTAAGAACACTCGACAACAAATCATCATAACTATTTGTCTTGGCAGTTTCAGTCAGCAATCTCTTAATCTCGTTTCTAAGCTTAGCCATAACGCCACCACTAGCACTGCCCCTAGCAACACCAAATGGTTTAACTCGAACACTAAAACCATCGCTAGTTTGAACAACAAAACTAATGTCAACCCTTGGCTTTTTTCTTCGTATAAGCCTTTTCACAGCTGAAGGAATTATTTTAAGACCTTTAAGTATAGTAAAAATTTTATCACCATTAACATGAGTTACATTAAAACCGGCGTGCATTTGTTGATGCTGAGATTCGCCAGTAACCGCTGCAAGATTAACGTGAAAAGTTCTTCCAACAACATCCTTAGCATCGCCAGCGTAAACTTCCCCGATTATTAACTCGTTAAGAAATTTTGGAGCAATTATTTGATACCACCTTTTCTTAATTAGCTTCTTCAGCTTGGCCTTGGGTTGGGGAGCAGAATCTTTCTTCTCTTCAGACTTTTCAGACTTAACAGGTGCTTTTTCTTTGTCCTTATCACTCATGAACATCGTGAAAAGTGGATGGTTTATAAAGTTTGCTCCTTGAAAATTCCTGTGACTTTTCCTGAAAAAAACTCTTACAAACGGCTCTCAATACTTCGACGATTCTTTATTATTTCGACGAGACCAGAATAATTTCTTCCAATAGAAATATCAAACTCTTTATTAGCATCGTCAGGACTTTTGCACACCCATATGCTAAGAACAAAATCTATAAAACCTTTTTTCTTAATAGATCTCAAAACATCAAGAGCCTCCTCATCCTCGGAAGAATCACCAATCAACAAGTACCTCTTCCTCCAAGGAGCTGCCTTAATCATGAGCTCAACAATCGTAGACTTGTAAAAAGCTTCCGCGACAACACTATTTATTCCTAGAGGACGAGTGAATTGCAGTGCTACTTCTTCAATATTTCTGGTCACACAAGATTTTTTCATGCTTTCTGGAAGAACGCAATAAAAATCTCTAACTCCAGGATACAATATTTTTGAAACAATATCAGTAGTGAAATACTCGCCGGCACTCCTGCGCTCTTCAGGAGTTCTAAGAAATTTACTAACATATTCCTTCCAAGCAGAACTCTCAATGTTTGAATCACCGCCCAAATATTTAAACAAGTATTTGGCAACCCAACACCAATACTCAAGAGTTCCAGGAAACTTTCTCAGAGAATGAGTTTGAGCAATAATTCTTGCAGGACTTTGAGCAATTGACTCATCAAGATCAGTAATTAGAACTTCACTTTCGACAATTCTGGAATATAAATTAGCATCACTAAAACCACCATTATCTATAACCCAAAAGTTTTTCGATTCACCACCATAATGCCGATGTTTAGGATTTACAATAAAATCCATGTTGACTGCAAGTATTTGTTTCCAACATATAAAGCATATGAGTCCAAAATTATTTATAATACGATCACACATCGAGCATTACTGCTTCTTTAGCATGAGCCATTATGAACTCTTTTCTGGGCTCGACATCATCACCCATAAGTCTAGTGAACAACTCGTCAGCGACAATAGCATCCTCAATAGTAATCTTTTTCAAAGTCCTAGAATCAGGATTCATAGTAGTCTCCCACAATTGTTCAGGATTCATCTCGCCAAGACCCTTATATCTCTGGATATTAACGCCCTCACCAAAACTTTTCTCTGAAGACTCCCTGTTCTTCTCATCATAAGCATAAACAACATTCTTGCCCTTCCACAATTTGTACAAAGGAGGTTGAGCAAGATAAATCCTGCCCTGCACAATCAATTCTTTCATGTGACGATAAAAAAAAGTTAGAAGCAAACAAGTAATATGATTGCCGTCAACATCTGCGTCAGTCATTATTATTATTTTGCCATACCTCAACTTTTTAGCATCAAAATCTTCACCAATACTAGTACCAAGAGCAGTAATCATATTAATTATTTCCTCATTCTTCAAAACCTTAACAAGTCTGGCTTTTTCAACATTGATAACCTTACCCTTCAACGGAAGAATGGCCTGAAACTCCCTCTTACGAGCCATTTTGCAACTGCCACCAGCGCTATCGCCCTCAACAAGATACAACTCGCACTCCTCGACATTTTTAGAAGAACAATCAGCAAGTTTTCCGGGAAGTCTTGAACCCTCAAGTAAGCTTTTCCTCCTAACCAAATCCTTGGCCTTCCTAGCAGCTTCACGAGCATTAAACGCGTCAAGACACTTAGTTATTATGGCCTTACCTGCATGAGGATGTTCCTCAAGATACGCCGTGAAAGACTCGCCAAAAATAGTTTCAGTAATACCCTTAATAATACTATTGCCAAGCTTAGTCTTAGTCTGACCCTCAAATTGAGGCTCTGGAACTTTAGCACTAATAACGACAGTAAGACCTTCGCGCATATCATCACTAGTAAACTTTGCTTCATCACTCTTGAAAGATTTCTGCTTATCAGCATAAGAATTAATAGTTCTAGTAAGAGCAGTTCTGAAGCCAGTAAGATGAGACCCGCCCTCATGAGTATTTATATTGTTAGCAAAACTGTATATCTGCTCGGAATAAGTTGTATTATACTGTAGAGCAACCTCTATGATGACTCCATCTTTTTCTTTCTCAACAAAAAATACCGGGTGCAAAACCTGCTTATTCTTATTAAGATGTTCAACAAACTCTTTAATACCCCCTTTGTACAAGTACTGATCAGAAATTCCAGATCTCTCATCAGACAACAATATGCTCACACCCTTGTTCAAAAAAGCCAGCTCTCTAAGCCTCGAAGATATAGTTTCATAATCAAAAATAATACTCTCAAAAATTTGAGGATCCGGATGAAAAGTTATAATAGTTCCTGTTTCTGAAGAATCACCAATAATTTGTACTGGAGTAGTTTCAGCGCCCCTGCAAAATTCCTGCCTAACCATTTTTCCATCACGCTTAACAACAGCAACAAGTTTTTCAGACAACGCGTTAACAACAGAAGCACCAACACCATGAAGCCCTCCAGAAACTTTGTAAGTATTCTTATCAAACTTTCCGCCAGCATGAAGCATTGTAAGAGCGATAGTTAAAGCAGACTTTTTGTATTTAGTATGCTCAGCTATAGGAATACCCCTGCCGTCATCCTCAACAGTCACAGAATTATCATTATGAAATATAACTTTTATATTCTTACAAAAACCCGCCATGGCTTCATCAATGCTATTATCAACAATTTCGTAAACAAGATGATGAAGACCTCTGGGGCCGGTACTGCCGATATACATGCCGGGCCTTTTCCTAACGGGCTCCAAACCCTCCAAAACTTGAATATTTTCAGCACTATAAGAAGTATCTTTCGAATTATCCTTCAGCAAACTCTTATCTCCTTCCAGCATTTTTTTTAAGACTTCTTCAGACATGGCAAAATACCTTTTTATCGTCGATAAAAAGCCGCTTTTTCAGCAATAAAAAAGAGTTGCAGTGCGTATATAAATCTTTGCACAATGTGATAGATAAAGTCAACTTAAGTGCCAAAACATCACAACTGTTCATTTCTAATTTCGGGCGCGAAACGATGCAAATAGCGATTTTTTTCTTGCCCACGACAACTCGTTGTTCGTGGGAAGAAAAAAAATCGCACGTATTTCATTACTCGCCCTGATACTGAGAAGAACACAGATTAATCCTTGGCACTTAAGTTGATATTGCCGAATTCACAGCGCATTCTTAAGTGCGGTTATTGCAACTTCTGCCTGTTTCTTGTTGGGCTCTCTGGTAGTTATTTTCTGCATCCACAAGCCCGGAGCAACTATAAATTTAAACATATTACCATCAGCATTTTTTGCTGACAACTTTAAAAATTCGTAGCTAACACCCATTATTAATGGAATAAGAATAATTCTAAGAGCAACATTCCAAAAAGAGCTATCGGTTCTGACTATACTAAAAGTTATAATGCTTATAGCAAGAACTATTATGAGAAAACTAGTACCGCAACGGGGATGCTCTTTAGGAAATCTCAATACGTTCTCAGGAGTCAACTTTTTACCGGACTCATAACAATGAACAGCTTTATGCTCCGCGCCATGATACTCAAACATAGTTCTAACATCACTCATCAAAGATATCAAAGAAATATACCCTACAAAAAGTGCAAGCCTCAACAAGCCGTCAATAATATGAAAAATTACTCCATCAGGAGTCGTTATTAGGGTGGATAAATAATAAGGAAGAGCAACGAATATCAAAAAAGTTCCAACGAGAGCCAAAAAAGTAGTGCTAATAATTTCTCTGGAAGTAATTTTTTCCTCCTTGCCTAACTGCTGATCAGCACTCCAATTTAATGCTTTAAACCCTATAACAAGCATATCAATCATGCCAACAGAACCCCTAATAATGGGATAGTTATAAGGCTTCGAAACGTTTAAAGGAGTATGACGCAAAGTTTTAGTAACAATACTCCCATCTTTCTTTCTGGTGCTCATGGAAACAACATTCTTAGAACGCATCATAACTCCTTCAATAAGAGCCTGACCGCCAACAGGATCTATAATCTTTCGATTCATCAGCTGTTTTCTGGATGCACAGTTTTAAAGCATATCGTTTTTTATAGTAGCATTATCAAAACACATCACATGAATAGTAATGGTGATAGTGATAGCGGTGCTAATGAAGAAAAAAATAGAGTCCTAGAAGAAAAAGTCTCGCCAATAATAGAAAAAGCAATGCATCAACATCTAGGAGTAACTGTCAAAGAAGTAAAAAAAGATATAACAGACATACTATCAAAACCAAAACTATTCATGCTACCGATAGGTTTTGACCAGCCATTTAAAACGGCGAAAAAAAATTTTAAAAAAGAATATTTGAGAAAAATATTGAGAGAAAATGGCGGCAACGTGAGCAAGTGCGCAAAAATCGCGGGAGTTGACAGGAGAACAATCCACAGGCTATTATCAGAATTTTCGCTGAACCCTGAAGAGTTCAGAAGTGAAACAAGACATCAAGACTACTCCAGAGAATTAAAAGTTCAAAACATAATAGAAAAAACTTTAGAGCACTACAAAGAATTCTTGCATCCATCAAAAGTCCAACAATTCTACCAAGAAGCGCCGAACATATCAAAACAAATAATAAAAGAAATGCCTTTAGAAGAACAATTAACAATGTCGAAAGCAGAAAGAATATTCGAAAAAGAATATTTTGAAACAAACCTTGAATCAAATAATTGGAATGTAAGAAAAACCGCCGGCTCAATAGGTATAGCTGAAGAAACACTTCATAGAAAAATTAAGGATATAGGCTTGACTAGAAAGTAGACATCACGGCAGCACTACTTTTTTCTCATAAAATACAAACCGATGATTGCGACGATTAATAAAACGGCAATTGCAATGCCCGCAATCCTTCCAGTATCAGAAATTCCTGTTGCCGCCCCAGCTATATTGCCCGCGTTATCATTAGTTAAAATTACTGTTTCTACTACTGGTTCCGATTCTGGTAAAGTATCAACTATTTCTTCAGCAATCACTGGCGAAGATTTAGAAGCTATAATAAAATAACTAAATCCATTAGTTAAAGCTTTATACCTGTAAACAGAACCATTCAAACCTTCAAATGATGTTTCTAACTCATCCCACTGAGTAGTGAAGCGATATAACGCAACATTTTCTGGAGCAATGGATTTAGCAACAAGGTCAATTCTGGGAATCTCGAAAGATAATTTTGATGATGAAACATCAGAATTCTCAAAACCAGATTTTTCTATGGACAAGAACGCAATTGTAGAACCTGAAAATTCTAAAGTCGTCGAAGGCCTCGAAGCTAATTTTTCTATGGTAACTTTGGCAGTAGATTTATCTGACAAAAGAGTTAACTCTACTTCTGTTATAGGAATGTCTGCTCTCGAAACCTTCATGATTGCAGGAACGTCCTTCTTAACGCTATATGCAACAGTTTGCTTTAGAGGATTAAAAGGTGATGAAGTATTAGAAACACTGCCTCCGCCACCACCAGAACTACTGCTAGAATCAGAAGATGCCGCGGAAGTTGTAACATTGTAAAAACCAGTAGTATTGCAATTTGCAAGAGCATCACAAGAAGTTATGTTATAGTAATATACTGTAGATGCTGAAAGCGATGATATGCTAATTGTGTGATTCGATCTAAGACTAGAATTGGTTGCACTGCTAGAAAGATTTGAAGAGTTAGTACCATAATTAACAGAACCATTAGAAGACTTACTAACATTCCACGAAACAATAAATGATGAGGAAGTTACGCTACTATTAGCAACACCACTAATGGCCGGAGGTGAATCATCAACAGTAACACTATTTATTGTTACAGTAGTATTATAATTCTCCGCGTTATCAGAAGCGTTAATCCTAAAAGTGTAGTTTCCGTCAGTAATTGTTGATATGTTTACCGTTGCAGTCCAATAAGTTCCAGACTGAGACATACTAGTCCAAGAACTGTTAATAGAAGAATTCTCATACCTGTACTGAACAGAAGAAACAGTGTTCTGAGAATCTGTAACAGTTGCATTAATAACAAAGTTCAAAGTGTGATTGCTACCGCTTGATGGAGAGTTTATGGTAACTGCAGGGGGTGTTGAATCACCAGCAGTAGAAGTCCAAGATAGAGAACTGCCAAAACTATTAGCGCCACTATCGGACCCCAAAAGATAAGTTCCAGAAGTCCCGCTAACATTAAAAGCTCCGGGAGCCTCGACATCTATGACACTAAAAGAAGCATAAGCCTCAAGCCTAGTGCTGGAAACTGGCAAAGTTTTTGCATAATCCTCGCTAATATTAGAGCCGCTAAGAGCTGTCTTTATTATTCTCAACTCATCAACATAACCAGTCAAATTACTGCCATCATCAGAACGACCTCCAACACTCCAATCGCTACCTATACTAACACTTGTTATATTGATAATCGCAGTATAAGTTCCATCAGCATCAATAGAGTTCAGATTTCCGTTAACGTACACTCTTAGCTGCGAACCGCTCTTAACATAAGCAATATGACTCCAAGTATTAGAAGAAACTGTTGCAGTTGAAGGAACGCTCTCAGTAGCAGAACCATTACTCCAAGAAAACGCGACATTACTACTAGTATCAAGGTAAAACCAGTAATAAGAACTGCCACTCGAAGCATACAATAAAGTTTTGTTAATAGAAGGGCCACCACCACTATCAGGATTAACGAAAAGTTCAACAGTCCAATTAGAATTCGAAAGATTAGTATCACTGCCACCAGTAATGTTAGACCAGCTGCCAGAAGAACCACTAGTTCTCAAAGAATAAGAACCAATCTTTGAAGAGCTAGAAGAATAATTTCTGGCACCAGTAATATTATTATCACCATTAATTTGGTCAGTGCTAACATTTTCAAAAGAGTAGTGCGCCCCAGAACCGCTAATAGATTCGTAAGGTTGAGCAAGTCTAGCAATTGTAACAATTCTAGAGTTTGAAGAAGTATTAATTTCTGTTATTGAACCAAAATCGTTCATACCTGACCTTTCGGCAACAACAAGAACATCAGAACCAATACCTTTCATAGAATTAACACTATTTTGAGATGAAAGAACGCCATTAGTCAAAGTGTAATTAGCAATATTTGACAATGAAGAATTGTAAACTCTAACACCGTTGCTTTCAATAGCCAAAAATATTTTGTTATTAAAAGCGTGCAAAGAAGTAACGCTTCCGCCACCCAAAGATATGTTAGAGTCCTTAGTAAAATTAACACCGGCGGAAGTAACATTATTTTTAACAAACAAAGAACTGCCACCACCGCTAACTATGTAGTACAAATTTTTATCTTTAGACAAATAAACATTCGATACAGAACTTCCAATACTAGAATTAGCCAAGTAAGCATAACTAGTACCAGAAATATTAACTATATCAATGCCAGTGCTATGACCAATGGCGCACACAATATCACTGGTTAAATTAATACAAGAGATATCAGCAGGGTTGCCGCCAAGAGCATAACCACTATAAGAACTAAAACCGTCACGGAAATTTCTCCGGCTAATATTGCTATTAAACGTTCGTAAACCGCTAGTATCCCAATGCTTTATCTGGTCAGCAGTAAAGTCAACAATGAACAACCCATTAACTCCGCCGCCAGAACTCCAATAAATAAGTTTTCCATTCCTCATGAAACAATCGTTGGTACTAGTGGAATCATAATACCCTTCACCTTCAGTCATACCCATCCATAACCTACCATTAGAAGCATTAATTATGTTCCAACCAGAATTATCAGTAATGCAATAAGACCTCGCAGGAAAAATTCTGGTGTCATCACGACGATTAGTAAAAGCATTAGCATTAGTCGCAACACCAGAAGTATGATTTTTAGTACTAGTATCAGTTTTAATACCAGAATCAAACGTTAACTCAAAAGTTTTACCATTTCCTGAAACATTCGTAGAAGTTTTCAAAAATCCAGTATTATAATCATCCAAAACTTCCGATGATGAAAGAGCTCTAGTATAAATTCTGAACTCATCAATACCATAAGTAAAATTATGATTACCAGAATCACGAGTATTGGCTCTGCCTAAAATAAAATTATAACCACTACCAGGGCTAACATTCTTGTTATAAATAGCAGAAACATTAACGCTACCAATCAAAGAACCATTAATGTAAATAGAAGCATTCCCAGAATGATTCAAAACAACACCTATGTGACGCCACGCATTCATATTCAGAGAAGCGTTAGCAAGAAGTTCCACGACAAACGAATCATTGTGCCTCAAAGAAAAATTGAATGTTTCAATAGTAGCATTCTTAGTAGAATACAATCCATAACCAGCCCCGGGAACTGCATTTCCCATCTTGCTAAAATAGCCAACAGTGGATAGTGAGGAATTCAGGTAAAACCACCCAGTCCAAGACATATCACCAAGACCCGGCTCCAAATCAGTAGCATTAACAGAACCGGCGTTAACGTATACGTAATCAACCCTTGAATTATTCAATATTAAGTATTGTCTAACTAAAGCACTATCAAACTCATTATACCAAGAAAGAGAAGTATTGGAACGCCAAGAATTACTAAGACCATCATTAGAAGAATTATATATGAACACACTATTAACACCATTACTTATTATAGTTCCGTCAGTTGAAGAAAATCTGGAACTTGATGCAGTAATACTTTGAAGAGTAGCACTCAGATCGTAGCCAGCACCAGAATACAATGCATCATCATAAACACTAAGGCCAGTAAATTGTTGAGTAACAAAAACCAGTAATAAGCCTAGAAGAACTCCAACAACTAAAGCAACAGGCAGACCAATCAAGTACAAAGAATACTGCCTAAAAAAAACATTTTTTGAACTAGTCTTTCTTCCAGACACTATTACACCTCTTTTTGTCAAAATCAATAACAATATCTGCCGAGTAAAAAACAGTATTATTTATAAATTTATCCAAAAAAAATCACGATGGAACAAAAATTGTTATAAAGGTTAACAAAGTTCTTGAGACGCACGAAAAAAAAAGAGAAAGATAACGAAGAATTTGCCGCGAGAATCACTATTATACGCCAAATGCGGAAACGGTGTTCAAACCAGAAAACGCGATGCAATCAAGAAGCGCATAAGTACACAGATTCACAGTGTATATTAACAATTACTTATCTTCCTCTACGTCAAGAAAAAACCCGAGAGTTTTATTCTTCATAACGGTAGCAAAACTGATTGCCATAAAAAACATCACCTCTTTTTTTTTAAAAGTCCTACCTCAATACCCTAAAAAGAGTGATTTTGGTAGCACTCTTTTCCCCATCGCGATAGTGGACAGCACAAAACCACTTTATAAATAATATTGAACAACGATATGGTATTACAAAACACACTTATTGAAAAAGTACAAATTAGAAAATAGATACTATTGAACAACTGTAAAAACGGAGAAGTAGTGATTCCACAATTATTTCATTTGACCAATCAAAGGATCGCAGGAATGGTGCAAAATTTTTCCGTCGATTGTAGAAATTTTGAAGTTAACAGTTTTAAAGCTCTGACAAAAATAAGTAAAATTAAAAACTGTTCCTATCTGCAATGTTTGAACGATAAAAAAAGTTTTTATTGGAGCTTCCCTGGGGTATTGCAAAACTAATTGCTCTCTCGCTATATTCACCGCATCATCCATGTCTAAAACTACTTCATTAACATCTAGAGGAATAATCTCGTGTTCCGTCTTTAAAATCTCATCGTGAGACAAACTTGTAACAACACCCCTTTCTAGAAGAAATGAGTGCATTCTGTCATCAAAATAGTATCCTAGCTGAAATTCATCGGAAGATTCAAGCATTACGAAAATATGTGAGAGGAAAAATCCTTTATGCTCTAGAGCCCACAACTGAAAAACTTCAGAAGACTCAACAGCATTTACTATATCAACAGCTTTCATTTTAAACTTGATCTGAGAAAATGGCAATATTTAAAAAACCCTTGGTCTGTAAAAAGGCCATGTCTAAGAATGGCGGAAGTACAGGAAGGTACGGAAAAAAATATCCAAAAATGGTGGCTCTACTGCTAACGTTAGTAATCGCTTACATAATATTTTATGACAGACACAACAGCACGCTAATATCATCGCTAAAGAACATAGGAGATTATGGAGTTTTTATATCAGGATTATTATTCAGTTACGGATTTACAGCAGCACCAGCGACAGCAATATTTCTATCGCTTGGAGAACAAAGCAATATAATAATTACTGCGATGATAGGGGGACTGGGAGCACTAATAGCTGACTTAACAATATTCGAACTCATAAGAACTACGATGGCTGACGAACTGCATAGAATAGAAAGAGAACAAATATTCAAAAAAGTGAAAAAATTCGTTCCAAGAACTATAAGACACTACATAATACCGGTAATAGGAGGACTAATAATAGCATCACCGCTGCCCGACGAGCTGGGAGTTGCGCTGATAGCAGGAACAAAAAACATAAAACCAATAGTGTTCAGCATAATATCTTACGTGCTTAACACAATAGGAATATACATACTGCTAAACATCGGAAGTTCGTTATAAACTAGAAAATTGATTAAACTTTCATAAAAAAACCTTTAGCGCCCGGATTAACAATTCTTGAAGAGCCAAAAACACAACTCTTGCCATCATTCTCCTCAATATGCCCAGAAAAAACAACAACAGGAATTTTTCTCAATATAAATTCAGTAAAACTTTCACAACCAACATGACTCCCGGAAATTTCATCAAGACAAGTACCTAAAGGAGGGGCATGAGTAACAAGAACAATAGGACTTTTAATGCTTTTTTCCTTAGACTTCCACCACACCTCAAAATTTTTATCACGACGAGAAAAACCGCCGCCGCCCCAACCAACAAAATACACACCATTAAAATTCAAAATGTTTTTGTGAAGAAATTTCACGTTCTTCAAACCACTGCACAAATCCTTAACCACCGCTTCAGACTCATGATTACCATGAACCAAAAAAACAGGGACGGGAAATTTGTCAAATCTAGACAACAATTCAATAATATTACGCTCACAAACAGTAAAATCGCCGCAACAAACAACAATATCCGCATTAGAAGACTTAACCAAAAACAAAACTGAAGAAAAATACTTCAAATCCGCGTGCAAATCAGTACAAGCAACAATATTCATGGACGATAAAAAAAGCAGATGTTTAAAAAACTTATCGACAAATAACGCAACAAAGAATTAAGAGATTGTTGAAGTAAAAGGCTCTAGCGACATTGAGAATATTTTGGAGTCACAACTGCACGTTTATTCCTGAGAAATTAGTGGCTGTTTAAACAACAACACACATTATTCGAATGTTTCTTATGAGGAATCGAGCAAAGCAAGATTCCTCGACCATGCAAGAATTTCTGACGCAAAAGGTTCGAGCGGTAGCGAGAAGATTTTGGAGTTACAACTGCACGTTTATTCCTGAGAAATTAGTGGTTGTTTAAACAACAACACACATTATTCGAATGTTTCTTATGAGGAATCGAGCAAAGCGAGAGTT
>JACQMS010000031.1 GCA_016203445.1 Candidatus Woesearchaeota archaeon | reverse complement strand
TAATAGTAGAAAATGATGCGTATAACAGAATAGTAGAAAGAGAAGAATTACAACAAATACTAAAAAACAAATATTACGATGCAACACTATTGCTAGAGGAGTAAGAAAGAAGCAAGAAAAAAAATGAACATTGAGCAAAAAGACAAGGAAAGAATAGTCCTTGCATTGGCAGCAATAATAATTATAGCACTAAGCTGGCAGTTTTATGCAAGAGATGCAACATATTGGTGGGACGAATCAACATATATAGGAATAGGAAGATTTATAGAAACAAGAGGAGAAATAGGATTCTGGGAAAATTTCAGGCCGCCAATAATACCACTAACAATAGCAATACTAGAAATTTTCAAAATTCCTGCACCATTTGAAAGACTTATAGTATCAACAACCTTTTCCATACTCTTATTTTTTTTAACAATAAAACTAGCAAAAAAAACAGAAAAAGAAACAGCGCACTGGGCGCTATTATTATTGCTGTCCGCGCCAGTAATAATAAAATTATCACCAAGACTGCTGTCAGACATACCATCAACAGCAATAATAGCATTAAGTGCCATACTACTATTTTCGAACAAGAAAATTCCTGCAGGGATAATCCACGGAATAGCAATAATGACTAGATTTCCACAAATAATATACACACCCGCATTTTTATTATATATATGGCACGAAGCAGTAATACAAAAAACAAGAGAATCAATAATTAAGTCAACAAAAAAGTCTATACAATACATTATAGGAATCTCAATAATACTCGCGCCATACATGATATTCCAAAAAATAAAGTTCGGAAGCTTCACACACTTCATGTTTTATGCTCAAGAAGTACCGAAAATAGGGAGCGCAAAATTGTTCCCAACAATATCAACATTCTACTTTTCATACTTAACAATGACTGCAATACTGCTACCAGCATTAATAATAGGAATTATTTATTACGCGAAAAATTATAAGACAGAAAAAGAAGGAGTATTCTTGACAACAGCAACAATATTAATGATAGGATATTTAACACAATTTCCGTACAGAGAAGACAGATTTTTAGTAATGGCAATGCCATTCATAGCAGTAATATCTGCAAAGGGATTAAAAATTATAATAAATATTGCTAAGAACTTTAAAACAGAAAATGCCATATTAGCCATTGCAGTAATAATAATAACAATGATGATAGGCCAAGGAATAGCTCAAGCAAAAATTTCAATGGGAGAATATACATCTCAAGAAAAAGAATACTACAAAAAAATATCAGAAATAAAAACGCAAAAAGGACAAATAATACTAATGGCAGAAACAGATGCACTGGCGCTAACGAGACAAAAGATAAAATTTTTAGGAGGAATACAATACGCAATTGGAGAATTAAAACGATTGAAACCTATAACCGCCGCGTTTGCATGGAATAACTGCACATACGCATGCCCTGCAAATGATGAAAAGTGCGAAAAAGAAAAAATATTGTTCAACGAAGAATTAGAAAAAATGAGAATATCCTGGAAAGAAAAAATAGGAAACTGCGCACTAACCATATATGAAATAAGTGATGAAAAATGAACAATATAAGAAAAGTATCAATAATAATGCCGGTATACAATGAGAAAAGAACAATAATAGAAATATTAGAAAAAGTTAGAAAAGAAGAAATATATTTAGAAAAAGAAATAATAGTAATAGACGACAAAAGCACAGACGGAACAAAAGAATTATTATTAGAACACGCACACTTGTACACAACATTGTGCAATCATGAATCAAACAGAGGCAAAGGGGCGGCTGTAAGAACGGGGCTGGAACATGCAACCGGAGATGTAATAATAATACAAGATGCAGACCTAGAATACTCGCCATCAGACTACAAAAAAATACTAGAACCAATAATCCAAGGAAAAACACAAGCAGTTTACGGATCAAGATTCATAAAACAACCAATACTAAGCAAGCAAAAATGGGCGATACCAACACACTTTATAGGAAACAAAATGCTATCAATGGCAACATCAATACTATACATGCAAAAAATAACAGATATGGAAACATGCTACAAAGCAATAAAAAAAGAAATATTAAGAGACATAAAATTAAAATCAGAAAGATTCGACTTCGAGCCAGAAATAACTGCAAAATTACTGAAGAAAAAAATCAAAATACAAGAAGTACCAATAACATACAACTCAAGAAAAAAAAATGAAGGAAAAAAAATAAGTTGGAAAGATGGAATAAAAGCAATATGGACGCTAGTATACTGGAGATTCAAAAATTAAATACATCAAAATCATACACCAAAACGCGACATTTATAACCATCAAAATACTACCAACACCATGACTGAAAGATTATCAACCGGGACCACGATAATAGACGAGATAACCGGCGGAGGATTCGAAAGAGACGCCGTAACAACAATATACGGACCGGCAGGAGCAGGAAAGACAAATATAGCAATAATGGCCGCGATAACCGCAGTCAAAGAAGGGAAAAAAGTAATATTTGTAGACACAGAAGGAGGATTCTCGATAGAAAGACTAAAACAAATAACAGGAGAACACGAAGAATTCCTAGAAAAAGTATTATTCTTTCATCCAACAACATTCGAAGAACAAGTAAAATCATTTGAAAACATAAAAAGGATATCAGAAAAAAAAGAAGTAGGATTAATAATAGTCGACACAATATCAATGCTTTACAGACTAGAAAGAAGCTTCAACGATGACTCAAAAGAATTCAACAGAGAATTAGGGCTGCAAGTAGTAGCACTCAACAAGATAGCAAGAGAAAAACAAATACCAGTACTAATAACAAACCAAGTGTACACGAGTTTTGACAACGGAGGAGTGCACATGATAGGAGGAGACATGCTAAAATACGGAAGCAAATGCCTACTAGAATTACAAGTACTGCCCGAAGGAAAAAGAAAAGCAATACTAAGAAAGCACAGATCCCTGCCAGTAAACAAAGAAGCACTATTCGAAATAGTCCAAGAAGGAATAGCACCAATAAAAAAAAGTTTTAAGATATTTTAGGAACATTTTTATTCTATCATCAACAGTTACACTACTATGTTCACACTTGTCAACATTATCGGTTTTACTGCTGCAGTTGTTGGAACATCACTCGTCCTACTCCACACCGAAGCATGAAGTTTTATTGAACGCTCTATGATTCGCAGATTTTTAGAATGCCAAGAACTCTGCAAATAACATTTTTGTTTTAGTGCGGAGTTCTTCTGCATACCATTATCCATTCTTGAATGCGGACTTTGTCAACCGGTAATATAGACCGGTGGTACATTTTTGACATATAAAATCAATTAGGACGAGAAAAGTTGATGATGCGCCGTTTCATCAGCATAGTACAGTTACTATTAAAGGTGAAATATTATTCGTCAAACTGAATCAACAACGTAATTTTTCTCCCGTAAACTCTGGGAGTAACTTCTTCATCTCGAGAATGAACTCTTTTGCTCTTTTGAGCGATGTTTTAGCCTTCTGTTCTTGGATACTTTCAATCATATGGTATTGGAATCTTGAACGCTTCTCAAGCTCTAACGCATAGAAATTTACGATTTCTTCGGATTTTATTGATGATATTTCTAAAGCGTCCTCTTTCATATCTTGATATTCTTCCAAAAGCTCTTTTTTTATCCTATCCATAACAAGAACAATAAGGGCGTCACTTGTAACCTTGTGAACTATTTTATCCCCCGTTTTATACCCTATGTTTAATAGAACTGCATTTGAAATGTAAAACATTGAATAATATGAAATTACTACCACCCACAAATATGGTTTCAGAGAACTGTTTATACACTCTTCTGCAAGTTGCAATGATACTTCCGAATTTTTTATGTACATTTGTCTTGCAGTTTCATTTCTCTCCTTTTTGAGAAGTCCATTCCTCAAATACCCATCAAAATTCTGTTTTGCTTCAGTTTTCTGTTCTGCATCAATCATTCATATCATCTCATAATATTGTTCCACACCATATAAAATAACATTATTGTTTAAAACTTCTTGTCCAACATTTGATTCCCTAGAATGTATCATTTCAATAAACTGACTTTCTGAAAAAACTAATGTATGAAGAGGCAAGTGCATTGATTGTGAAATTCTATGAACATCTTTTTCGAACACCTGCCCCGATCCATTAGGACATATAAATAGTAAGTCAATATCAGAGTTCTTCGTCTGTGTTCTTTTAGCGTATGATCCGAAGAGAAGCAAAATGTACATCTTTGACCGCAACCCTCTTCTAAAATTACTCAACATCACTGCGAGATTTTTATCTTTCAGAACATCATTCTTTCGCTCGAATTCTGCTTCAAATATGCTGGGATGAATTGTATTGTTCAATATAACTCTTTTTGACCTCCCAAATAATTCAATTTTTACGACCGACATCTTTTCCAATCTTTTTATAATAGAATACACTGTCTTATAGTCCATCTTTATACGTTCTGAAATCGTGCGAATATTCAACTCTTCATTTTTCTGTTCCATAAGAAATTTTACAATAGCGGAGTCTTTTCGTATCATGTTAATAACACCATAATGTTATGTTTATATTACCACATATTTAAATCTTTTGTTTTTCCATACAAAGAAGCACTATTCGAAATAGTCCAAGAAGGAATAGCACCAATAAAAAAAAGTTTTAAGAT
Organism: Candidatus Woesearchaeota archaeon; assembly: GCA_016203445.1. Lineage (GTDB taxonomy): Archaea > Nanobdellota > Nanobdellia > Woesearchaeales > ARS49 > JACQMS01. Next base: position 14,382 of record JACQMS010000031.1, on the reverse strand, counting down.
ATTTTGAAAAAAATTACCGCTTACAGCTAATGGCAAGGCAAACAAACTCACTCTTCCATAAAGTCATCCATAGGGATGTCCATGGAAACACCGCGCTTTAGCAAATAATACTTTGCCAGCAAAAAGAAAAGAATACCCAAACTCTTCTTACCCTTATTATTGCAAGGCATAACGTAATCAACAGTGTTGGCAGTATTATTAGTATCACACAAAGCAATAACAGGAATACCAACCTGCAAAGCATCAAGAACAGCGTTCCTATCAGGCCACGCGTCAGTAACAATCATCAACCTGGCCTCGATAAAAGTTTTCAACTGAGAATTAGTCAAAATACCTGGAGGATACCTTCCGGGAAAAACCCTTATACCAGTAGCCCTGCCAAAAGCCTTAACAGCCTTCCAACTATTCTCACGACGAGAAACAACAATAATATCCTCAGGGGGATAATTCTGGACAAGATTAATCATAAACCTCAACCTTTCATCAATGAGTTGAAGGTTCAAAACAGAAAGACCATCGGGTCTAGTTTTGTAAATAAATGGTTCCATATACTTAGTCTTAAACTTTGTGCCAATGTGAATACCAGACTTCAAATACTCATCCTGAGCAATAAGCAATTCCTTATTTTCCTCAACCATAAAAACCACCAATGAACTTTAACAGAGCGTGTTTTTCTAACCTCAACGCCCAACGACCAGCCTTAAGCACGGGCCAGCACTTGGTTATGCTGTTAAGAGAAAAGGTATACTTTTTAAACATTGTCATTTTAACAATACCATGCAGCTAGTGCAACAACTAAAGAAGGTGCTATCAGAAAAATTAATAGAAGCAACACCACAAAAAAGAACATTAAAACCAGTAATAAAATTCCTAAAAGAGTTGAATGAAAGACTGAAAAAAATAGGATGCAACGCTAAAGCGACGCTCGGAGGAAGCTTTGCCAAAGGAGTATGGCTGGAAGGAGACTACGACGTTGACGTTTTCGTACAATTCAACAGTCCAGGAAATGATAACATAAGCGAAAAATTGTCTGAAGCACTAAAAGGACTAAATTTTGATAGAGTTCACGGAAGCAGAGATTATTACAAAATAAAGAAATACAGTTTCACATTTGAAATAGTGCCAGTAATAAAAATAAAAAATGCTTCACAAGCAATAAATGTTACAGATGCAAGCCCGCTACATGTAAGATGGGTTCTGAAAAATGGTAAAAAACTTCAAGCAGACATAAGACTGGCAAAATTGTTCTGCAAATCAATAAAAATTTACGGAGCGGAAAGCTTCATAGGAGGGTTTTCAGGACACGCACTAGACATACTAATAATATATTACGGAGGATTCGAAAAATTTCTAAGACGCGCAGAAAAATGGGGGCAAAAAGTTATTATTGACCCTGAAAAACATTATGATGCCAACCCGCTAAGATACATGAACAAGTCAAAAACAGAAGGACCACTAGTCATAGTGGACCCATTGGACAAAAACAGAAATTCAGCGGCAGCAGTAAGAAAAGAAACTTTTGAAAAACTAAAAAAAGAAGCGAGAAAATTCTTGAGAAAACCATCAAAAAAATTTTTTGAAACAAAAATGTTGAAAGTGCCGAAAAATTCAATAGTTCTAACAGTTGAAACAATTAAAGGAAAGTACGATGTTGTAGGATCAAAATACTTAAAGATGTTCAAGGAATTAAAAAAAGGGTTAGCACCATTTGAAGTACTACACTCTGAATGGGAATGGACTGAAGGAAAAAAACCGACATTTGTTTACAAGCTAAAAAAAGAAAAAATTGAGAACATAGAAATGATAGGACCCCCAATAAAAATGAGAGATGCTGCAGAAAAGTTTAGGAAATCCCACAAAAATGTGAAAAAAATAAAAGGAAGATTAATAGCAGTTGAGCCATCAAAAGCAAAAACTCCAATTGACACCATATCAATATTTTCAAGAACAAAAAATGTGAAGGTAGATATTCTGAATGATAAAACAAGAATTTTTTGAAGCGCTAAAAGAACTGAAAAATGATACTGTAGAACATAACGAAGATATAACATTCAAAGAATTGCCAAACCCGCAAAAATACTCTTACTGCACAATAGACGGAGGAAGCTCAGAAATATTCATGAGTGCAAGTGCAGGGGTATTCATTGTAAGAATATATGCAAGACACAAAAAAAGAGAAAGAAGCGAAGAATTAGCAGTGGCACTTCAAGACAAGAACGATAAGAACAAAATAATAATAAAAGGACAAAAAACAAGAATTAATATAACAATAAATCAGCAAATAACTGGAGACTTTGTGAATTCATGCACTCAAGCAATAGGAAATTACAGAAAACTAAGAGAATTAACAAAAGCGTTAGACATCGCAAAAAGAGAAAAAGTGGAAATAATAATTTTAGACGGAAACTTAGAAACAAGAACAAGAGAAGAAAGCAAAATAATGGAAGAGTTGGTAAAAGAGTGTGCACGGAAAGAAACAACAATAATAGGGTTTTGCAAAAGCACAACTCAAACAATAAACAACAAGCCATTAACAAAAATAATGAACGAGAAAGCAACACTACAAAAATGGTTCGCAAAACACAAAAGTTCATACATCGTAAAACTACACAAACAAGCCAAGACACCGTACAAAATAGAAATTATAGGAAATGAAGAAAAAGCACTATCATTCCTGCACTGGAACGCAAGAGATATAGCAACACCGGGATACCCATACACACTAATAGACGCAGATAGGCACGCACAAGTATCACAAAAAGAGAAAACAAGACTAAAAGTATTATTCCACGCATACAGCAAAAACAAACTAAAAATTGATGAAGAAGGAGTGAAGTATCACGAAACGATAAACAGGTTCTGATATGAACAATACAAAAATAGTTCAAACATCATTTGAGTTGTTATACCCCGGAAAGGAGTGGAAATACGAAGAAAAAACAAGGTATTCAGGAAGATTCAAAGGATTTAACGCATCAATAACAAGAAGAAGCAATAATATAACAGTATCACTATCAAAAGAGTGGAAAACAGTTGACAATGACATAAAAATAGGATTAGTACAGGAATTACTAGGAAAATTGTTCAAAGAAAAAAAAATAACGTTCAACATAGAAGTATACCACGCATTCCTAAAAAAAGTAGGACAATACATGCCCAAAAAAGATCCCGAAGAAGCACTAAAAGAAAGTTTCAACAGGATGAACAAAGAATACTTCAACGAAATAATGGAACGACCAAACATAAACTGGTGCAACGGAAAGAACAGAGTAGGATACTATGAATACGGAACAGACACAGTTTCTTTAAGCAGAGAACTCGCACAAGATACAGAACTACTAGATTATGTCATGTACCACGAACTACTGCATAAGAAACACAAGTTCAAAACAAGCACTAAAAGAACAAGACATCACAGCAAAGAATTCAAAGAAGAAGAGCACAAGTACAAAAACTGGCAAACACAAGAAAAAAAACTAGAAAGGCTAGCAAGAAGAAACAAATGGAGACTGTACTAATAATACTGTAATAATACTGTATACTATCAATTTCCGCAAACTATTTAAACCCTCGACGTTCCCTGAAAAACATGTCAGAAACAAAGATAGTAACCGTAGCAACACTAAAACCCGGAAGCTATGTACTGATTGACGGGGCGCCGTGCGTTATAAAAGATACACAAGTATCAAAATCAGGAAAGCACGGTCACGCAAAAATGAGGATGGTTGCGGTAGGGTTGATAGATGAAAGAAAAAGAGATGTAGTAATGCCATCACAAGACAATATAGAAGTGCCAATAATAGAGAAACGAACCGCGCAAGTTCTATCAACAGCCGAAAACATGGCAAACGTGATGGACGTTGACACATACGAAACATTCGACATAGAAATACCCGCAGAATTAAAAGAAACAATAAAATCAGGAGTTCAAGTATTATACTGGACCATACTGGATAAAAAAGTTATGAAGCAGTTGAAAGGTGGAGAGTAATGGCAAAATTTCCAGCAGCGGAATCGAGACTATTCAAAGGAAAATTTGTGTGCAGAAGATGCAAAAGCGTAATACGCTCAACAAACATGAAAATAATATCTGAAGAAGTAACGTGCAGAAGGTGCGGAAGCCACGCATTCAAAGGAAAGAGAAAGAAGTAGTGGGACTAACAATCACATTTTTATAGTCATATACTTGTTCATGACTGATGAATAGTATTTACCAGAAAAAGGTGTGATGATGCAAACAATGATAGCAATGATTATAGTGTCGGCAATGATACTATTCCTAATACTAGATAGAAAAAAAATAGTAGTTCACGGACTATTTCCCATATTATACTTTGCACTGTACAAAACAAGACTAGGATTAAATTCTATGGAATGGATGGCACGAAAAATACCAAGAATTCTAAAAATATTAGGAATAACAGGAATAATAACAGGATTTATAGGATTAACATTCATAACAATAGAACTAATAAGAACAACAATAAACATACTAACACAACCATCATCAATGCCAGGAGTGATGCCAGTACTACCAATAAAAGCCAGCGGGATATTCTATGTACCACCACTATATTTCATAATAAGCATATTCGTAATAGCAATAGTTCACGAGTACGGGCACGGAGTGATAGCAAGATCAAGAAACGTACCAATACTAAGCTCAGGATTCGCATTCGTAGGATTAATAATACCAATAATACCCGCAGCATTTGTAGAGCCAGACGAAAAAAAAATATCACAAAAAAACATTACAACAAAACTATCAGTATTCGCGGCAGGACCATTCTTCAACATATTATTATCATTAATACTAATATTATTACTAGGATTCGAACTGCCGGGATTAATACCCAACAGCGTTACAAGCACAACATCAATATACAACCTCGGAGGAACCGCTACAGAAATAGTAATACTAAAAGAGCTAATAGTAAAAACAGTAACACAAGACTCGCCAGCAGAAAAAGGAGGAATGACAGTTGGAGAAAGAATAATATCAATAAACGACGCAAGCGTATCAAGCAAAGAAATGCCAAAAATAATATCAACACTAAAACCAGGAGACGAAGTAAAAATAAAAACTACAGAAAAAGAATACATTATAAAAGCAGGAGTACACCCAACAGAAAAAACAAGAGGATGGCTAGGAATATCATTCGACATAACAACAGGGTTCAGCGATAAAGCATTAACAAAATACGGAGAGTTAGGAAGCACAATACTAGTATTCCTAGCAGAACAAGTATACTGGATAATAATACTAAGCATAGGAATAGGACTATTCAACCTGCTACCACTAGGACCACTAGACGGAGGAAGAATGCTAAAATCAGTACTAGAAATAATAATTCCAGAAAGAGCAGTTTCTTGGCACAACAAGATAAGCATATTCTTCCTACTAATAATAGCAACAAACATACTAGCAGGATTTCTGTAACAAATTTCGCACGCTCGGAGCCAACCTCGTCTACGACTCGGAGCTTGCGATGAGAACATCGCAAGTATCCGCGGACTAAAGTCCGCACTTTACGCTCCTCGCACTAAAAGTGCAAAATTTGAACTCATAAATGTCAAATGTGACAGACATTTCTGAGTGAGATCAACCGACTACGCCAGATCATAATAAGTCTTAACAGCGTTACTGCCCCAAGAATAATCACCCTTAACAACATCCTTCTTAGAAACCCTAAAAATTCCTAACTGAACACCCTTTTTCAAATTATAATAAATAACCTCCCTAGTACAAGGAAAAAAATCTTTGTCATGAATCTTAAAAATTTCGTAACCATAACAAGGACCATTACTAGAAAGTATAGACCTAATGTTTTCTCTAATCTCTGATCGAACGGGCCTGCCTCGAATCATCTGGAATAAACCTCACAAACTTAGTGTATCCAGAGCTTATAAGCCCTGCGATATCAGAAGCAATACCACCATTAACAATATCAAAAGTTAAAGAGCCACTCATAGGAGCGCTAAAAGTACCATCACTATTAAGAACAGTATAATGAGTGCCAACACGAACCGAAACATTACCAAAAACAGAAGGAGGAGTTGTAGTAATACCCCTCAAAAAATTTTTACCAAGAAAACCATTACAAGAATACTCAGGAATATCAGAAGTTCTAACACTCTCAACAACAGAATCAATAGACTGCAAAGAACCAGTAGAAGGATCAACGAAAACACCAAGATTAAAAACTCCCGGGCCTGAAACAGAGGAAGAAACAATTCTAGAAATAAGGGTTGAAGGAGTTACAATTCTATTATACTGTTCACTAGACATCTGAACAGCCATCACTCTGCCAGCACTCCAAACATGAGCAGTCAAAGAATTGCCGTCAAAAAAAATCTCGCTAAAATCACCACCAACACCCATAACGCAAGCAACAGGAATTACACGCCCAGAATCATCAACACGCGCAACAGTTTTAACACTAGAATCAGAAACAAGAATGCGTGCGGCAGTTCCAGCAACAGTACTCTCCAAAGAAAAATCAAGAGATAAAAGGTACAAACCATCATTAATACCAAAAGAATCACGCAAACGAGCATCAAGACGCTCAGACAATTTCTGACCAGAATAATTATGCACACCGACAGAAATAGAAGCGCCATCAACAGCGCCAACACCTAAAACTTCAGTCTTTAAAGAATAATCATAAACACCCAAAGGCAAAGGAAAACCAGAAAAATTAGAATCAGCACTCTTAACAAGAGGAGGATTAACAACAGGAGAAGAAACATTATTAGGAGGAACATTCTGAGCGTAAGAAAAACCACCAATAACTGATGCTGATGCCACAAGAATTGCGGGAAAAAAGCGCCTCATAAGAAAACACTGAAAGGAAACATTTATAATGCTTTTGAATCTTAATAAAACAATGCAAAAAGAGAAGCATTCAAGAGCGAAAACAGTAAAAAAATGGATATTATCAATAGCCATAGCAGTGGTTCTAACAATGTTCATAAACTACGCAATAAGCACAATATTTGATGAGCCAAGATACGAAAGTTTTTGCAAGCCCGAAAGAACACTGAATTCTACAACTATGGAAAGCTGTGAAAATATAGGAGGAAAATGGTCATTAAACGACGCCAGATACTACCCAAAACAAGCAACTCCTGAAGGAGAAGAAATAACAGGGTGGTGCAATTATGATTACACGTGCGCGAAAGAATTCGAGAGTTCAAACGAAGCATTCAAGAGGAACGGGTTCATAACAAGCATAATCACAGGAGGAATCGCGCTAATAGCAGGGCTAATAATAACGCTGCAAAGCGTATCAACAGGACTATCAATAGGAGGAATACTAACACTATTCATAGGAACGACAAGCTATTGGGGTTACCTATCAAAATACGCAAAAGTAGGAATACTAGGAGCACTACTGATGATCCTAATATGGTTAGGATACAAAAAGTTAAAAGAATAGAAACAAAAAATGAGAATTATTATAGAATTGGACAAAGACTTGCCAACACTAGCGCTGTCAGAAGCATTAAGCATATGCAACACTGACAAGTATGAAAAAGACGAAAATATATTAATACTAGAAACAAGCGTGCGAGCGAGAAAAATAGTGAAAAAAATAAGTTTGGCAAGAGCAGTATACAAATACGAGTTTTCTACAAAAAAGGAAGGTGTCAAAAAGAAAATAAGGGAACACACGTGGAGCTTTAAAGAACCAATAAAAGTGATTACTAGAAATGCAACACCAGATGAGACAAAAAAAACAATAAGTGAAACATGCAAAAAACTAGAATACCCAAAAGTAAGCATGGAAAAGCCAAAAACAAGAATAACATACATATTCACGAACAAAAAAGCACACTGCGGGATACTAATAGGAGAACCAAAACTAGACTTAAGCACCGCAATGGAAAAGATGCCCGCGCCGCACCCATCAGCGATGAAGCCAAGAATAGTAAAAGCACTCATAAACATAGCGCAACCAACAAAAAGCATACTAGACCCATTCTGCGGAGCAGGAGGATTCATAGTTCAAGCATCAAAAATGGGCTACGAAACAAAAGGATGGGACATCGATAAAGGAATGATATGGAGAGCAAAAAAAAACACTGCAACACTAAAAAATGTAAAAATAAAAAACAAAAATGCTCTAACACTAAAAAAGGCAGAAAGCATAATAGCAGACCTACCTTACGGAAAAAACACGAGAAAACAAAACATGAAAAAATTATACGAACAATTCTTCAAAACACTAAAAAAAACAAAATTCAATAACGCAGTGCTAATACTGCCAAAAAGTTCACAACCACTAAAAATAGCAAAAAAAACAGGATTAAAAATAACGAAACATCACGAGATATACGTTCACGGAACACTAACAAGAATAGTAATGGAAGTAAAAAAAAATTGAACAAAAAAAACAAAAACAACAACAGGCATATCGTAACGTTTAAAAAGGCACTCAAAAAACCAAGAAGCATGAACTGCAACTCTTGCAACAAACCAATATCCAACGACAACGGATCAGCTAAATTTCCATGCCCAAAATGCGGGCAACAAAAAATCGTGAGGTGCACATCATGCAGGAAAAGCGGAGCACAATACTCCTGCCCAGAATGCAATTTTACGGGGCCAAACTAGAATGGCATTCGTCATAATAACTATAACAATAATGCCTGAAGGCATAGAAACAGACCTAAAACTAATAGAACAACAAGCAGGGCACATAATAACGCACCACGAAGGAAAAGTACAAAAATCAGTGACCGAACCAATAGCTTTCGGACTAAAAGCAATAAAAATAACATTTTCTAGAGACGAAAAACTGGGAAGCACTGACAGTATAGAAGAAGAAATAAGAAGAATAAAAGGAGTAACAAGTGCTGAAGTAACAAGCGTAAGCAGAGCAATGGGATAGAATGTGTCAAAACACTTTTATACCAAATAGTTGCCGCAAAAAATTGTATGAAAATTTTAAGAAAAACAAAAATTGCTACAGGAATCATAGCTACAACAATTTTAGTTTCGTGCGCATCACAAGATACAGACAGAACGACAATAGAACAAGCATACGCAGTAGAACAACAAATAACAAAAACACCAGAAGTTATAAATAACCAACGACCAGAAACTCTAGAACAAAAACCATTCTACGCACTAGAAGAAGCAATAAGAATGCCAGAAGCAAGAACAGGAAGCAGAGCACAAGTGTTAATACATACTAAACATACTAAATCTGGAAGAACGTCGGAACAGTACGAATATACAGAACTATCAGAGAGAATAACAGGAGGACCCCCACTGCCAATAGTTAGAAGAGAATCAATAACACTAATAGATGGAGAGTACAACGTAAACATAGACCTATCACCAGAAAATTTCGAAGAACGAGGAGGAAAATACGTTATAACATTCTTTACATTTGATGACCAGACAATAGCAGGACAAAAAATACCGCGGACAATGTACAGAATATTGGTTGACGAAGAAGGTAACGCAATACTGTCAAACCAGCAATACTTAGAAAAAGAAACATTAATTGCAGAATTTGAACGCGCAGGAGGAAGAGGTATAGCAGATCTAGCACTGATACCAAGAATTATAATAACCCACCAACAACCATTCATGACACAGTACGGAGACAGCCCAGAAGACAGAGTTATAGAATTCACAATGGTGAATGAAGAACAAGAAAATGAATCCTCAAAAGCGTCTTGGAGAGAAGAAACATTCAGGGCAAGAGATGAAGAAAACCCAATACCATACACAACGGCGAGGGAAGCATTAGAAAAAGAAAAAAAAAGATTACAAATAACACAAGAATCCTGCAAAAAAGTATTAAACATGGCAAGACTACTTCTAGGAGAAGACTGGACACTGGAAGATTATCTGATAAGAAAAGATTTTTAGACAGTCAACACTTTTATACTACCACATATTACCAATTTTATGATTCTTTACTCGCCATTCGAAAAACTAAGACCATCACAAGAAGAACTAGCGCAGTTCATAGCAGAATCTATAGAAAATAAAAAGAACTGCATAGTCCACGCGCCAACAGGCCTAGGAAAAACAGCCGCGGCACTAGCAGCAACAATCCCTATAGCAGAAAAAGAAGACTGCAAAATACTATTCTTAACATCAAGACACACACAACACGAAATAGTTAGAGAAACAGCACAAATGATAAGAAACAAACACTCACCAAAACTATCATGCACATCAATATACGGAAAAAAACATTTATGCGCACACGATGGAGCCAGCCTGATGAATTCAAACGATTTCTCATCATACTGCAAAAATTTGCGAAGCGATGGAGTGTGTGAATTTTTCACGCAAACAAAAAACAAGCATCCAAAACATATAATACTAATGGAAGAAGTGCTAAAAATGCCCGCTCCGAAACCCGAAGAAATATTAGAAAAATCAAAAAATTGCGGAAGCTGCCCCTACGAAGTTCTTGGAGAGCACGCAAAAAATTCAAGAATAATAATTGCAGACTACTCACAAATATTCCACCCAACAATGAGAGAATCATTGCTAAAAAGAATAGGAACACAAATGGAAAAAATAATTGTGATAATAGACGAAGCGCACAACCTGCCGAAAAGATTAAGAGAATTGTCAAGCTGTTTCATATCAACAATAACTATAAAAAGAGCTATAAAAGAAGCAAAAAATTTTCAGCCATCAGCAATAACAAGAATAACAGAAATACAAAACTGCATGAACAATCTAACAACAGGAATGATTATAGGAGAAGAAAAAATTATAAACAAGAATTCTTTCAAAAACTCGTTCAGCATTCCACTAGAAGAAATCGTAGATGAATTAGAAGAACTAGCAGAAAGAGTGCGCAAAGAAAAACATTCAAGCAGTGCGGGAAGCATATCAGAATTCCTAAAAATGTGGAGTGTGTCAACAGAAGAATCATTCGCTAGAATAATAGGCACAGAATCAACATTCGGAGGAATAACCACAAGAATATCACTAGAAAGCTTAGACCCATCACGATTATTCAAAAATGCGGAAAATTCCCTGAGAGGAATATTACTAATGTCAGGAACACTAACACCAATACAGTTCTACAAAGATATACTGGGACTTGATGGTGAAACACAAGCAAAAACATTCCCAAGCCCTTTTCCAAAAGAGAACAGAATGGTAATAATTATTCCGAAAACAACAACAAAGTTCACTCAAAGAAATCAAGCACAATACGAAAATATTTCAAAAGAATGCGAAAAGATAATCCAAAAAATACCCGGAAATGCAGCATTATTCTTCCCAAGCTATTACTTAATGGATTCAATAAGAACATTTCTGAATACTGATGAGAAAAAGAATTTTGTTGAGCAAAAAGGCTTAACACCCGAAGAAAGAAGCAATATATTGAAAGAATTCAGAGAACAAAAAAGAGGAATATTATTTGGAGTATCAAATGGAAGCTTCGGTGAAGGAATAGATCTTCCGGGGGTACTAGACTCAGTAATAATAGTAGGGTTACCCCTAGAAAAACCAGACCTAAGAACACAAGAAATGATAAATTATTACGATAGAAAATATGCAAAAGGATGGCAGTACGGGTACACACTGCCAGCACTAACAAGAATATTCCAAAACGCAGGAAGATGTATAAGATCAGAAAAAGATAGAGGAACACTAATATTCCTAGACGAAAGATTCACGCAAAGACAATACTTCGACGCGTTTCCAGAAGACTGGAAAATAAACATAACCCAAAACCCAGAAAAAATATTAGAAGAATTTTTTGGCAAGAATTAAAAAGAGACAGAGAAAAGACTTAAGATTATGAAGGAAACAAAATGGCATAATGAAGGAAAGGCAAAAATAATCGCGAGCTTCGGAAAAATAAACTCCTCAATGCAGGTATTCTATAACCCTGCAATGAAGCTCAACAGAGATATATCAATAGAAATAGCCAAACATTACAAAATAAAAGAGGGCGCGGACATACTGGCAGGATCAGGAATAAGAAGTGTAAGATTAGTGCTTGAGGGAGGAGTGGAGAAAATGTATGCAAATGATATCAACGAAAACGCGTCAAGAGCAATAAAGATAAATTCAACGAAAAACAAAGTTTCAAAAAAGATAATAATAAGCCAAAAACCCGCAACAAAATTCCTTGAAGAAATCAAAACACTAGAGTACATAGACATAGACCCATTCGGATCACCAAACCAATTCCTGGACTCGGCAATAAAAAAAATTGGAAGAAGAGGAATACTAGCAGTAACAGCTACAGACACGGCACCACTAGCAGGAACATACCCAAAAACGTGCAAAAGAAAATACTGGGCCGCGCCACTAAGAAACCACCTAAAACATGAAGTAGCAATAAGAATACTAATAAGAAAAATACAACTAATAGGAGCACAATACGAAAAAGCATTAACGCCAGTTTACTCACACTCAACAATGCATTACTACAGAGTATACCTAAAATGCGAAAAAGGAAAAACAAAAGTTGACGAAATAATAAAACAACACGAATTATGCAATTACGACAAAGAAAAAGAAGAACTGAAAACAAGTCAAGGAGAGGTAGGACCAATATGGACAGGAAAAATATGGGACGAAGAAATATCCAAAAGCATAGCTGAAAAAATACGAGAAAACATGACGAGAATAATATCAGAAGAATCAAAAATACACACACTAGGATACTACGACATTCACGAAATATGCAGCAAGACGAAAAGACAAATACCACCATTTGAATCAATAATACAACAACTAGTAAAACAAGGATACAAAGCAACAAGAACACACTTCACACCAACAGGAATAAGAACAAACGCGCCCTACGAAGAAATGATGAAATGTCTCTCACTGTTCTCACTGGAACGCAATAGAACACAATCTGAACTTGAACAATTCAGAATATAAAATAGGAACACTTACAAATCTGGAAAGAAGAGAAAAGTATAATGTCAGACATAAATACTTAATATTTTAGTTATGTCTGACAAATATAATAAGCGCTAAATTATTATAAACTATTTTGGTCGCTTATTATAACTTAAAAGTTTCGAATTGTTGTAAACTCTATCAATTTTTTCTGTTCAGAGGCAATCTCCACGAATTTTTTTGCCCACGACAAAGGATTTGTTCATGGGCAAAAAAATTCATTCTATCGCGCCAAAATAAGAAAAAAAAACAATAATGTGTAGAAATTAATAGTTACACATTTACTCAAGAAACAAATATTACTATTCTTTCAACATTCCCGAGGGAACTCTATTTTTTACATATTCTTTCGTTCCAAAATATACAACAGCTCCATCTTCACCAACAATAGGGTTATCATCATTACTAAAAGAAAATCCAAATTCTTGAGCAACTTTTACATCTACAGGAGTGGCAACGCACATATCAAAATGAGACTCATACCCTCCAGACGCAAAAATTTCACGCAATATTTCATCATCAACTCTTGTAAAATCCAAATCTTTATATAAAAGAAAAACTCCAGCATCATCATGAGTGTGCATTAGAACATATCTCAAACTTCCTTCTCTTGCAGTAATTTCGGACGCAAGCTCCAAAACCTTCATCCCAATATTCACATCATCGCCCATACAATAAGGGAATAACGACAGGTTTAAAAACACTTTGCTTCATCTTACTAATGAAGAGATGTTCTGGTAAAAAATTGCGTTTTTGCTCGGGCATACTTGGAACGATGCGCAACGCGCCTTCTTCTAAGACGAAACTTTTCAAAACGATAAAAAGGTAAAAACAAAATGGCAAGAATGTATTCAAGAAAGAAAGGAAAAGCAGGAAGCAAAAAGCCGGAAAACCCGGTAAAACCATCATGGCTGAGATATTCAGACAAAGAACTGGAAATGCTAATATCAAAACTAGCAAAAGAAGGAAAAACAGCATCAGCAATAGGATTAACACTCAGAGACACTTACGGAGTACCAAGCGTAAAAACAGCTCTAGGAAAAAGAGTTGGAGAAGTGCTAAAAATCCACGATCTAGGACAAGAAATACCTGAAGATTTAAGCTCACTAATGAAAAAACTAGTAATGATAAAAACTCACAGAGAAAAAAATCATAAAGATATGACATCACTAAGAGGATTCCAGTTAACAGACAGCAAGATAAAAAGATTAGTAAAGTATTACAAAAGCACAGGAAGACTCCCAGTAGACTGGAAATATGACATAGAAAGAGTAAAACTGCTGATTGAACAATAGCAGTGTTGTTTTCACCTTAATACAGAAAAATAGTTTTTTATTTTAAGTGTATGTTCGAGCAGATAATATAAACAGTTCACCAGTGAGCGATGAATGTCAAGAACCGCCGGGCTAAAGCCCGGGGCGTGAGGTTCTTGATCATGATCAGAAACCGCCTCAGAAATCGCCTTCTTACTC
>JACQMS010000029.1 GCA_016203445.1 Candidatus Woesearchaeota archaeon | reverse complement strand
TGTCAAGAACCGCCGGGCTAAAGCCCGGGGCGTGAGGTTCTTGATCATGATCAGAAACCGCCTCAGAAATCGCCTTCTTACTCTGAGCTGAAGCATGGAGATTGCGAATGGCGGTTTCTGACATTTCACAATAAATTTTTTACAACGAAACATTTAAATATGTGATGCAATATATCTTTTCCATCGTCATAAGAACGATACTGGGGTGGAATTTTGAAAAAGGATATTGTTGGAGTTTTTTTGCGTGAAAAGCCCGCGCACATGTTAACACACCTTCGGGATGCAAAGGAAAATGTTTATGCATCCGCACTTGCGAAAAGAATAGATTGCACGTATTCTCATGTTGTGAAAGTACTGCAGCAAATGGAACGAAACGGATTGGTGCGCTTTGACAAACAAGGACGCTTAAAATTGTTAACCCTGACTAAAAAGGGATCAGAAGTTGCAGAACACATTCACGGAATAAAAACGAAGTTATTGTAAACATGCACAAAAATTTGGTACACGAAAAGTTTTAATGGTTTTGAAAGCACTGACGGATAGTAACAAAACATTATAAACAAGTCGAAGATTACTATTCTATGGGTGATCGTCGACAAGCACTAGTCGTTCCAGAACCTCCAAAAACACACTGGTTCTCATGGCCAAAAATGAGAACTACGCAAGATAAGACAAGAGAATTAAGCAACAGGGAACAAGCATTATCAGATGTAGAGCAGACATTAAACCTAAAAGTTGAAAAATTAAAAAACAGAGAGGTAAACATAACAAAAAAAGAGGAAGTCCATGAACAAGTATTTAGGAAGCAACAAGAGTTAACAAAAGAACTACACCACTACCAAGAACTAATAGAAGATATGAAAGATAGATACAAAGAAATGCAAAAAGAACATGATGCAATAGAAAAAGAACTAACATCAAAGAAAAAAGAATTATCCGCAATAAGAACTGTCATGCCAAAAGCGATGAGAAAGATATCAACAGCGGAAAAAGATGTGAAAGAAGAAAAAGAAGAGGTGGAAGAGAGAGAAAAAATATTATACAAAGGACAAGAAGAATTAGTACAACGGTCCAAAAAGCTGTCGAACAAGGAAGAAGAAGTAATAATAAGGGAATCTAGACTAAACAAGAAAGAAACAGAATTATTGGACGAAGAAAAAAAATTAGGAGAGTTAAGCGAGTATTTGGACGGAGTGAGAAAAGAATTAGAAAAAGAAAGAGAAGCATTCGCAAGAGAGTTCACAGAAAAAGAAAAAACATGGAATGAATCCATGAAAAACCTGAAAGAATTAGAGAAAAGCATAGAATCACGCCAAAAAAGCGCGGAAGAACTGCTAAAAAAGGATGTAATCGCGCTACAAGAAAAAGAAGAGGAATTATTGGATACAATTGAAAGATTAAGGAGCGACCAGAGAAAACTTGAAAAAGATGAGGACGCAGCATCAACAAAAGCAAGATTACTTCTCGCACGCGGGAAAAACTTTTCGCGAGCAGAAAATTCAATAAAAAGACGGGAAAAAGAGGTTAGAAAGAGAGAAGCACTACTAAAAGCTTCTCTCTCTCAACTTTTAAAGGCCAAAGAAAAGGTGAAACAAGAAGAATCAGTTATAGGAAACATCAGAGAGATAAAGCAAAATCTGAAAGAATTAAAAACAATTGAGAAAGAGTTTGAAGAAGAAGTAGCGACAGAAAGTGAAGAATTATTATCGGAAAGTCTACTATTAAAAAATCCAAAAAATTTAGAAACAGAGAACCTGATAGAAAACACCAGAAATTCACTGCTAAAAAAAGATGTAGAAACAGCAAGACAACTAATACAAGAACTAAAAAAGAAACAACAAAACCGCGAAGGCAGAGAAAAACAAGAAATAACATACGCACTAAAAGAATTAACAACAGAATTAAAAATAGCAGAATTAGGGTGAAAGCCTCTGGAGAGAGTTGCACTCTCGACCTGCGGTTATTCGGGCGTTGATACGCGTACAAAACCGCCGCAATAGCTACTATGCTACAGAGGCAATAACAACAAATATAATGTTCTTTGGAGCGTTTTATAAAACTTTCCAGAAATCAAGCACTATCATGAATCTCGCACTGCTCGACATTTGTCAACAACCCACTACGCTAATTTTTTGATTGCGTCGAGGCGTTATATCTAGGCGTTTACGCCGAGGCTATTCATTTTTTCTTCACGTACTTCTGAACAATTTCTGCGATGATCTTACCATCAGCACGACCCTTCAAAACATTCATAACCTTGCCAATAATTACACCCAAAGGCATCTGCTCGCCAGACTTCAAAATATTAACAACAGTTTCCTCAATATCAGAACTGCTCAAAGGAGCATACAAATACAGCTCAAGCGAAGGGTTAGAACTCGCAAGCAGAGGAATAACGCCCTTCTTAGTAATCTTTGAATCATCCAAAGCTCTGAAAACAACGCAAAAAGTTTCATCAGAAATAACAACATCTTTCTTAAGCTCAGACTTGATCAAACTCTCGCCAGCAATAAGAATTTCAGCGATAAAAGGCTTATTAACATTTTCCAAAACCCTCAAATCATCATACAAGAAACACCTATCACTACGAGAAAGTTTTACAGAAAGATCTCTACCAAGACCATCAGAAACGTAACGCTTAACACGATCATCATAACTTTCAACAACAGGAAAATTTTTTATAACATCATCAGAAATTATTACGGGAAGAACATCAGTCTCAGGATACAACCTTGCAGAACCAGGCATAACTCTCAAATAAGAACTAGAACCATCAGGCAAAGCCCTGCGAACCTCTGAAGGAACACCAGACTGCAACGACAACAACCTCTTACGAAAAATGTCAAAAGACTTAGAAGCAACAAATTCATCAGACAAAACAAAAATAAAACCATCACCAAGCTTACAATTCAACTGTTCAAAAATAGATTTCTTCTCAGAATCAGTAATACCATAATTAGGAAGTTCATCACTATGAATCAAGCCACCAATACCAACCTCCTCCTTAGCAACATCAGAAAGCTCTGAAGCAACACGCTTATCGGGCTGCAATTCCAAACCAAGAACACCACCACCATTAACAACTCTCGCACCAAAAATGTCCAAACCCTTAGAAAAAGCACCAGAAACAATCTTAGAAGAGGAATTTGGTAGAACAACCCTTTGATGATTACAGATACTAACTGTTTTCAAAAAATCGCGCAACAACAAAATATTTCTTTGACGAAGCATCTCTCTGGTTACTATGTCAGAAATGCGCCTCAAATCCTGAGCACCCTTAATCTCAACCCTAGAACCGCCAGCAATACTAATATTAACATCCTGACGAATAGAACCAAGACCCCTCTTAGCCATGCCAGTAGCCCTGATAAGAAGACCAATACTCTCAGCAACATCCCTAGCCTGAACAGGACTGTGAATTTCAGGAGCGGTAGCAATCTCCAATAAAGGAATACCCAGACGATCAAGACGATAAGTAACAGAAGACTGGCTGGAGCAAACAAGACGAGCACTATCCTCCTCCAAAACAACAGTTTGAATACCAACACCCCCACCATTAGAAACAATCTTGCCATCCATACCAATAAGAGCAGACCTCTGAAAACCACCAGTATTACTGCCATCAATAACAATCTTTCTCATAATCTGAACTTCATCAACAATAGAACACTTAAGAAGAGAAGAAACATGCAAAGCAGTCCTCAAAGCAGAAAAATTAATAGAATGAGGGGGCTCCTCATCAATATCAACAAGACAAGATGCACTAGGAGGACACTCGTACAAGAAAAGTTTGCCACGCAAAGACTGATTCAAAGCGGTAACATCAACAACACCAGTCTCACCAGAAACCGCACAAAGTTTACGCTTAACAATATGACCAGAAGGCTCATCAGTAATCAAAGCTGGACACTCACAAAACAATTTTTTACCATCAAGCTGTTGATGAATCTCAAGACCACACGACAAAGACTCAACAACGGGATCAAAATTTTCAAGAGACTTAATGCTAGGAATCATAACAAAAACTCCTCAGGAATCTCCCTACAAGAAAATTCTCCGACAAAATTCTTCTTTAACAAATCCAAACGCTCACCCCTATCCTTAGTTAAACCGCCAACAACAACAGCTTTAGAATAAGCAGACTCCGGAGTAATACCCTCAAGAAAAGTGCAACCAAGAGTTAAAGCTAAAATGCGGCCATTATCATAAACAAGAGGGTTAACACGGCCATACAAAGTTTGAGAAGTTACAACAACCAACACGCCGCTCTTAACAGCACCCTTCAAAACTTTAACAAGAGAACTAGAACCATTAACAGGAACGTGACCAAGAGCAGTAGCACCAATAACAATAGTTTTAACACCACTCTTAACGATAGAACTAACAATTTTAGGATTAATACCAGGATACGCATACAACAATGCAACATTAGAATCAACAGAATCCTGCAAAGAAAGCTTACTATTACCATCAGCAATCCAAGAAGAATTATCAAGAATAGTCAAAGACAAAGGACCAACCCTCGCCACAGGCCTAGAATTAACAGGCCTAAAAGCATCACGCCTAGAAGTATGCATCTTTCTCACTCTAGAACCATGAATCAACAAACAAAAATCATCATCAAGATTTTCATGAAGACAAACAAAAACACCAGGAGGGCCCCTAGAAACAGCATTAACAGCACAAGAAAGATTCAAAAAAGCATCAGAACTACCACGATCAATACTCCTCTGAGCACCAGTAACAATAACAGGCTTTGACAAACCGCGAAGCAAAAAACTCAATGCGGCAGAAGTATAATGAAGAGTAT
The DNA here is from genome assembly GCA_016203445.1 of Candidatus Woesearchaeota archaeon. GTDB lineage: Archaea > Nanobdellota > Nanobdellia > Woesearchaeales > ARS49 > JACQMS01. The sequence goes on along the minus strand of JACQMS010000029.1, from coordinate 2,376 downwards.
CAGTACCAGTAGTAACAACAACACCACGAACATAATCCTTCCTCAACTCAGAAAAAACCTTTTTCGCAATCAACAACCAATCATCAGGAACAGCATTCTCAGACATAATACTCAAAACCTTTTTCGCAGAAATATTCGCGACCCGAGAAATTTCAGGAATCATAACCAAAAAGTCCTCAGCAGAATAATCAGCAGACACACCGCCAGTAACATAATCAACTCTAGAAGAAATAGTACCACCAGTACTAAGAATAGAAACATTAGGCAAAGAAGGATTAAAAACAACGGGAGGAGAAATACTAATGGAAGGAAGCCTCAAAGAACCATTACGAACATTCTGCAATGTCGGAAACTGCTCCCGTTGCAGTTTCTGAGCATGATCAAAAACTCCGTTAAATACACCTTGTGATAACGCGCGGAGTTTTTGACATTTAACAACATTCTTCAAAGAAACACCAATATTATAACCAGAAGAAAGCTTCAAAACAAAAAAACCATTAACCAAAAGAGAAGGACGCTGAATGACAACACCCTCAAGAATACCAAGATTTTTAGTGGTAACACGAACAAAAGAGCCGGGAACCAGATTCATGAACAGAAAACAAAACATTACTGTTTTTAAAGATTGTCAAAAATCAGATCAAAATTACACAACTCTGAAAAAATGGCTGTGGGATATAAATAGTTAGTCTTTGAATATGCGTAGCGAGCTATAGTTAAGTATATAAATCCAAGCACACAACCAACAAAAAGAGGCGCTAATAATGGCAGATGACAAGATACGATTACCATCAAGCACAGCAGGACTCACACAATACTCAGAAATAAGCGTGAGCGACTGGCAATTAAAGCCAGGATACGTAATAATAGCAGGAGCAGGAATAGCGCTAATAGTATTATTCTTACACGTATACGGAGCGAGGATATTAGGAATATGATACCAGGAATAAACCCTAGAGATTTAAAACAAGCAATGAAAAAGATGGGAATGATCCAAGAAGACATACCCGCAACAAGAGCAGTAATTTATTCAGAAGGAAAAACATTAGTAATAGAAAATCCAGCAGTAGCAAAAGTAACAATGATGGGAGAAGAAACATATCAAATAACAGGCACGGCGCAATGGGTAGAAACACAAACACAAATAAGCGATCAAGACATAGAAACAGTACAAGAAAGCGCAGAATGCTCAAAAGAAGAAGCAGAAGAAGCACTAAAAAATACAAAAGGAGACATAGCTGAAGCAATACTCAAAATATCACAAAAACAAAAAGAGGAAATGTAATAAGACATGAAAGAAGCGTTAGAACGCGCAAGAGTAGAGCTGAGAAGAGCAGAACACTTGTACTACGTAAGCCTAAAATATACAAGAACCGTAGACATGATAAAAAACGTTCTGGAAAGATTAATATCCGCACTAGACGAAAGCATAAACTCACTACTAATGAAAAAAGTAGAAGAAGGGAAAATAGACAAAGTACCAGAACTACCAAGACTAAAAACAGAACTACTAAAAAAGTATTACTCAGACCTGACAACACTAGAAATGATAGACTTCTACTTATACCTAAGAACACTGCAAAAATCGCAATACGAAGCGCTAAGAGAGTACAGAAGACACGTAACAATGACAGCGCACACGCCAGAAAAAGACGTAGATATAACAATAGACAAAGTAGGAGGATTCTATCATAGAGTGCACTGGTACGTAGCGCAAGCGCACACGAGCTGTGGAGAAGATGAACAACAACTTAACCCAAAACATGTATAAAAAAGGCTGGACGCCCAAAGAAGTAGAAGAGCTAGAAAGCTCATTCAAAAGATACTCAGAACAATCACAACAACCACTAATTCAAAAAATAATATACTGGGCAGCAATAATACTAGCAATAATAGGAAACCTAGTAACGGGAGTAGTATTCATACCATTCCTACTAGTAATGAAAACATGGCAAGCATCAGGATTCCTACTACTAATAGGAATAAGCTTTGGATACTTATACCTAAAAATATTATCAGGACTAGGAAAAGAAGAAGAAAAAGAAAACGTAATAGCATGGATATTCCTACCAGTACTAGCATTAATAACAGTATATGTTATAACAACACTAACAAACAAGCTAGCAGAAATACTACAACTACAAGTAACACACTCACCAATAATAATAGGAACAGTATACTCACTGGCATTGACACTACCTTATGTAATAGACAAAATAGTAATAAGAATAAAAGAGCAGGAAAAAGTGTTTGATAAATAAAGAAATTGCCTGAAAGTTCGCTATCCACACGGCAAGCCGATGTGGTATTACGCGAACCGCTCAAAACGTCCGACGTTTTGGCGCGCCAAAAACTAAAAGTTTTTGAGCGTTTCTC
>JACQMS010000027.1 GCA_016203445.1 Candidatus Woesearchaeota archaeon | reverse complement strand
TACTGGTACAATGAAAAAAGACCTCACAGAAGCTTAAACTTTGAGGCACTTGAAACACCACAACAGGCATTTTTAAGAAAAATGCCTGCGGAGGTTTAATAAACATGAAACCAACAATAACATCGAAGGGAAATAATAACGGGATACTACAGATTAATTGCACGATAAAGTTGTAAATGTTTAGTTCAGAAGCCATTTCCAGACAGGTATGACTATTATCTTTTTTCTGCCAATCTTAATATTTTCTTCCTGGCTGCTGGTCAATAGAAATCCTTTTTTAAGCTTAAACTTCTTCATAGCCTCAATTAATCCTGCCATTTCTCGGTCGCGATTTTTTGTATTCAATTCATCGCAGACCTGTATCGCTTGAATTACTTCTTTATTTTTAACCGTGAGAAAATCACATTCTCTTTCTCCGGAGTAATAAAAAACAGTGTAATCTTTATTCAGGCAATTGAAAACTAAGTTTTCAAGGAGCCATCCTTGATCTTTCGTTATTTTTTTAGAAAGAACTCCTACAAATCCGTTATCCAGAACATAAAACTTTTTATCGCTCATGATCTGTTTTTTAAAAGAATAGTCAAACTTAGTTATGGTTTTGGCAAAATAAGTTTCTTCAAGATAAGATATAAACTTTTTAAAAGTGTTAACACTATTTATAGTAATAAACTTCTTAAGAGAATTATAACTAAACTTATTGGAAAAATTATTGAGAAGGTAGGAATACAACTGCCTCAGGACGGCCACATTATGTATTTTATACCTAACAGCTATATCTTTGATAACAGTGTCCTCATAAACCCTGGTTAGCAACTCTGGATCAGTATATATAAGATATTCAGGCATGCCCCCTTTCACTAAGTACTCTTCAAAATATTTCTTGATTTCTATTTTGGTCTCTGTTTTGTAAACTGTTTCTTTGTTTATATTAACCCCTTTTAATTTCAGAAATTCCAGAAAAGAGAAAGGTCGCACCACAATATCCACATGCCTTCCGGTAAGTTTGGTGCCTAGTTCTTTGCTGAGCAACGTGGCGCTGGAGCCAGTTATAATAAATTTAAACCCCTCTTCATAAAATCGTCTTACAAAAGTCTCAAAATGAGCAATGTTTTGAATTTCATCAAGAAAGAAAGTTTTCTTTTTCCCATACAGGCTTACTAATTCTTCATAAAGCCGGTTAAAATCACTGGCGGGAAAATCAAATAATCTTTCATCTTCAAAGTTCAGGTAATAAAAATCCTCATTATGATAATGCTTTTGTATTAATTGCTTTAACAGGGTAGATTTACCACTCCTTCGCAAGCCGGTTAAGACCACTACCTGCGGAAGCTTGAGCTTGGACTCTACTTCTTTTAAGATTGTTCTCTCTACGCCATACTTCTTGTTTAAGATGGTTTCTCTTTGTCTTACTAAAATTTCTTTGATTTCTGTTTCAGAGAGCATAAATTGATAAAAAGCACGTTTATTTATAAATATTTGCATTACGGTTGAACAAAATTATGCATTTTTGTTCAATCATGCAACAGTTTTGAATATTAAAAGCAACAAACTATCTTTGAACTTCTATTTGATTTAACAACATTGTTGGAGTCTCACCGTCATTTTCTGAACTTTGACCTTGCATGGCTCTTAATGTTATTTGTTGTTGTACTTCTTCGTGGAATTTGTGAAGTATTATTGCCGTGAATCTTACCGCTCTGTTTAGCGCTTCGCCCGTTTCCAGTTTGTACACTTCATTCCAATTACTACAGTCGACCCAACTACCGTTTTGCCTTTTTCCCATTGGGAGGTATTGTTGCATTCTTGTTGGAGGATAGTAAACTCCTCTGTGCGTTACCAATCCTACTATTCTTGTTGCTTCGTAAGCTGTTATTGTTTGCGCAACATCTTGTATTGACAGTGGTTGTATAAATTCTTGGAATATTGTTGATGTGCCAGTTCCTGTAACATCGTCGATTGTTATTGTTTCTCCTACGGACCTTTCAAATTCTGAGTGTTTTGATACTAGCTCTCCCTCTTGATGCATTGATTCTTCTCCCATAACGTGGGGCCATGCTGCAACGTCTGAAATTCTGTGGCTCATAGCTCCTAAATAAAACGCTGCCTTGTCGTATTCTCCTCGTATATATGCATTTAGTGCTTTGTCGTATTCTTCTTGGGCTTTCCTACTCGCACAATCCTTTCCATCAATTAAGTATCCTCTTTCGTCGTAATAATTGTGGTGCCAGAATGTGTCGCCGTACCCTTGGGAATCTGTTGCTCCTAAAAACAATGTTGCAACTTCTTTATTGTCTGGAGCTTCAGTTCCTAGAATGTACGCGTTCCTATTTTCGCCCAGCAGCCATATTGTCTCTCCCGGCAGTAATTCTTCAAGTTTTAGTGCTCCTTGCTCGGCGATATAATCGTGAGTTCCGTATTTCGGTCTTTCTAAATTTTTTGTTTTGCCCCCGTTTTCCCAGGCATAAGAACTAGAATATAGCGTTGTGGCGATAGCGAGAGTTAAAAGTGCTCTCCTCAGCAATCCCAATACAACACCTCTTTATGCAACATTCTTTTATTGCTTATATTTAAACTTTGTTTGCCACTTTTGTGTAGAACATTTTTGTTTTTTTCCCAAAGAAAACTTCTTTGGAAAACTTTATAAGTTGTATTATTTTTATTTACTGAATGGCTGATAACAATGAAGGCGCGGTAAGTGTTGTTCATGGCGAGCAGTGTCCTGTTTGCAGTGAAAAAAAATTAACTCTTTCAGAGGTTGAGCAAGACGTTCCTTTTTTTGGGAGAGCATTCATTTTTTCTATGAGGTGCAGTTGCTGTGGTTATCGCAAGAGTGATGTTGAGTGCGGCGAGCAGAGGCCTAAAATTTCTGTTGCTTTTGTTGTTTCTTCGAAGGATGATTTGAGTGTTAGGATTGTTAAGAGTTCTCAGGCAACTGTGAAGTTTGAGCGTTTGGGAAGTATCGAAAGCGGTGAGGGCAGTGATGGTTATGTTACTAATGTTGAAGGGTTGATTGAGCGTTTTAAGAAAGTTGTTGAGAACACCCGCGATACCGAGGATGACGAAGAATTAAAGAAGAAAGCTAAAAACATTGTGAAAAAACTGCAAAAAGTTTTGTGGGGTTTTGAACCCTTAAAGATAACTATTGATGACCCTTCAGGCAATAGTGCTATTATTTCTGATAAGACAGTCAAGAAGTAACGGGTGTTGATGCAGAATTTTTCTCGCAATACTTTTTTAACCCTTCAGATGTGCTCTCGCAAAACTCTATTTTTCCAGTAGTTAACGCAAGGCACAACCCCTTTTCTTTTTTTATAGTCGAACACAAAGACACGTTTTTCGTGCTTCTGGCTATTGCAGTGATGCACGCGTCTGAGTTAGGAAATGTTTTGCATGATTCAGGGCTTATTTGTGTTATGTTGAAATTCGTGCCTGTTACTGATAATGTTTCTATAACTGCGCAATACTCGTAAGCATCACCAGTGGTTATGTTCAAGCACAATGCTTCTGCTTTGGCTCCGGCATTCATTCCTGTTATAACTGCGCTCACTATAGGCCCCATTGTTAAAACTATGAATAATATCACCAAAATTATTAGTATTATTCCTGACGCGTAATCTCTTCGTTGCTCCTCGTTATTTAGCTTGAAGTCTAAAAAATAGATTCTTAGAAAATTTAAATGAAATAGTATTGCGGCGTTTACCGCGAGCAAGTAAATGCTTGGCCACTGATTTTTAATATCGAAGCCTCCGATGAATATGAACGCGGTATTAATAATGTTTAATGTGTACAATAAGAATAATCTTTCGACTCCTGAAGATTTTCTCTGAATTGTTAGTTTTACTCCTGTGAATACTATCCATGAATAAATAGCCAATATTATTATGCTCCAAATGTCAAAAATTGTTAGCGCGAGTACAAGATTTAGTAGAACGTATACCCCTTGGAGCACTGCCAGAATTATTATGACCCACAATCCGAAGGGCAGTGGCGGTTTTTTGCTCGTTATTTCGTGCATCAGTGCCAAATGATTGGAGGTGTTTAAAACTCTTGCGGAAAATTTATACAGTCTTTAATTATGCGCAATATTCCCGCTACATTTTTATAATCATTAAACAAACCTTATACATGCACGTTACTCGTCAGCAAAGTGTTCTAATATTTGCTTTGGGAACAGTTCTTAACTCTTTGCGCTCTCGTGTCAAACCTCCCTTGAGCATATCGCTGTCCAAGAGTGCTTTTATTGATATAGTGCTAAAAACTGGAATTATTGGCGTTAAGGACAGAGAGTTGTACCGTCTTCTAGAGGTTTTGGAGGAAAAAAATATTGTTCAGTACGACGGACTGTCTCTATTACTGTCTCCCAGGGGAGAAAAATCTTTTCTTGGAATTGTTAAAACTATAAGCCCATTTTTAAAAGTTCAAAATTCTCTGGCTAACAAGATTCCTTCGTCCAGCAAGACAAGAACTGTTTTATCTTTATGACTTTTATGATAACTTTTATGAAAAGGTTTAAATTGTGGGTTGTTAGATCGTTAATGTATGGATATCCCTCCAGATGTTCAAAAACAGTTGGATGAGCAGAAGAAGCAGTGTGTTTTCTGCAAGATTGTTGGTGGTGAAATAGCTGGGAAAAAAGTTTTTGATGATGATTTAACTATGGCAGTTCTTGACATTAATCCTGCTGTTAAGGGCCACACTCTTGTAATGCCTAAAGAACATTACCCTATACTTCCTTACATTCCCAGGAATGTTTTTCTGCACGTTTTTGGAGTTCTTCCTAACATTGTTAAAGCTATTAAGGAGTCTTTGATCGTTTTCGGAGTCAATATTTTTATCGCTAATGGAGGCGTTGCCGGCCAGCAGTCTCCACACTTTTTGTTTCACATTTTTCCAAGAGAGTCTGGTGATGGTTTGGAAAAGTTTGATTTTGGCCCCGGAAAAAATCTTGATTCCGACAAAGTTTCTGAAGGCGTTAAAGCTTTGTCTTATGCCGTTCCTTTGCTTATGAGAAAGTTTTTTTCTCAAAACCATGAGTCTTGGCATTCCGGCAGTGGTTCAACTCCTGAATTTTTGAGTGTTATAAGGGATAGTTCTGATATTGTTTACGAGGATGAGAGAGTTCTCTGTGTTACTCCTAAAAACCCTTTTTGTGCGGGCCACTTAATTCTTTATTCAAAGGTTGTAGAGAAGCTTTTTGAGAATCTTGATTCTGATAATTCTTCCCATCTTTTTCAAGTTGCATCTATCGCGGCTTCTGCCTGTTTTGAAGGTTTGCAGGCTCATGGCACTAACATTGTCCTCAAGTCCGGCAAGTGTCCTGATAACCCTTCAGAATTGCTTTCAGTTCACATTATTCCCCGGTGGCAGGATGATGGAATTAATTTGTCATGGAATCCTAATAAGGGTTTAAATGACGGCGATGTTTCTTCAATAATTCGTGATAAAACTTTTTTTATTGGAACGCGCGAAAACGTTTCTGTTGCTCCAGCCACTCCGCACCGATCGACAGAAAATGTTGTCAAAGTTTCTGTTACACAAAAGCCCGATATTGAACAGATTGATGATGCCGTGAAAAGAGTGAGAATGTAGTTTATGATCAGATGTATTTTACAATCATTTTACAATGCGTATTTTACTCTATTAAAAGCAATGTTCTCATCACTATTATTCCTAGAATTATGGCTATGAATTGAATCATTGTTTTCCAAACGCCGGGCTCTTTTCTTAATTCTGGCAGCAGGTCTGACCCCGCAATGTACAAGAATCCTCCTATAGTAAATGGTATTATTATAATTGTTAATCTTGAATCCTGGGAGCCTATCGCCAGAACAAATATCGCTCCTATTATTGCAGTTATTGCCGATAAAAAATTCATCATTATAGCCCTGATTTTTGTGAACCCTCCATGCAATAGTACTCCAAAATCTCCAAATTCTTGAGGTATCTCGTGGAGTATTACTGCTATTGTTGTCGCAATTCCTAGAGGTATGCTCGCAAGATAACTTCCAGCGATTATTGCCCCGTCAGTAAAATTGTGCAGCGCATCACCGTAAAGGTTCAT
>JACQMS010000028.1 GCA_016203445.1 Candidatus Woesearchaeota archaeon | reverse complement strand
TACGTTGGACATAACAAATTTTATGAGTTATAGTGAGGGCACTAATTAATTAATAGGAAAACCTCACTATATACGTTGGCAGTTGCAAAAATATGCAATTAAAAATTAATTGCCAACATTATAATTATGTCCGACATTATAGCGTTTTTAGTCACCCGAACATTTCCCCGGGAATGCTGTTTTCTTCTCTTGATTTTTTTATTTTTCCTATCGCTTCTATGAAGTGTTCTTGTGTTATGCTTTCCTTGTTTTCTCTTAGCGCCATGTATCCTGCTTCTGTGCACGCTGCTTTTATGTCCGCGCCTGTGAACCCGTCTGTTAGTCCTGCAAGTATTTCATGTTTTACTTCGTTAGTGTTCATTCCTTCTGTGTGCAGGTCTATTATCTCCCTTCTTCCTATTATTGTTGGTATTGGTACTTCTATTAGCCTGTCCATTCTTCCGGGTCTTAGTAGTGCCGGGTCTAGAACATCTTTTCTGTTAGTGCAGCCTATTACTTTTACTGTGCTTAAAGGATCGAATCCATCTATTTCTGATAATAGTTGCAGGAATGTTCTTTGTACTTCTCTCTCTCCTCCGGTTCCGGCGTCTAGTCTTGTTGATGCTATCGCGTCTATTTCGTCTATGAATATTATTGCTGGAGATTTTTGTTTTGCCAGTGTGAATAATTCTTTTACTAGTTTTGCTCCTTCCCCTATAAATTTTTGTACTAGTTCGCTTCCTACTACATGGAAAAATGTTGCTTTAGTTCTTGATGCTATATCTCTCGCCAGTAACGTTTTTCCTGTTCCTGGAGGTCCGTATAACAATACTCCTTTTGGTGGTACTATTCCTATATTTTTGAACAACTCTGGTTTTAGTATTGGCAATTCTATCACTTCATGAAGTTCTCTTCTTTGTTCTTCTAGCCCTCCTATTGGTTCTCTGTTTATAGTATGTATCGGTTTTAGAAATTTTTCAACGTCATTTTCTTGGATTATAGGTATTTTTTCTACTATTACTAGATTTCTTTGGTCTGCCACCACTGCATCTCCTGGGTTTACTTCTGGGCACCCTGCTAATTTTGATACTAGAAACTGGTTGCCATTTGGTAGTCTTACTAGATATCTTCCTTTTATTAATGATTTAACCGTGCATACAAGCAATGGTGCTTGTTTTATCCTGTCTAGTTCTTCCTGTAATTGTGTTACACACTCTTTTAATATTTTGTTTTCTTCTTCTAATCCAAAGACTTCCGTCGTGTGGGAATACTTGTACATTTCTGGTCTTGAAGATTTTGCAATCATTTTTCTGGCTCTTGACATCGCTGACTATAAAAATGTTTTGACAGGAAAGATAAAAAGAAAAAAAATAGAAAAAAGAAAAGATTGTGTAAGAGTGTTTTCTATTACTCTTCTTCTCCTTCTTCGGCGTTTTCTTCTGAGGAGTCTTCATCGGTTTCCGATGCTCCTTCAGGCGCTCCTTCAGCTGTTTCTTCTGTTGATTCAACTGGTGTTTCTTCACCGAAGTTTTCAGAATCTTTTGCTGGCTCTTCCTGTGATTCTTGAGGCGTGTCTGGCAGTTCTTGAGAACTTTGCGTGCTTCCAGGTTCTGCAGCGGATTGTGCTTGACCTGCTACTTCAGCAAATCCTACTTTGCTTAACACTTTTGTTATTCTTATTCTTACTCTGTCTCCTTGTTTAACTCCTGGAACGAAGAGTATGAATCCGTCCTTTTTTGCGATTCCGTCGCCTTTAGAACCTACGGCTTCTATTGTTACGTCTAGCTCGTCGCCTTCCTTGACTGGCGCGGTGCTTCTGAATTGTGGTCTTCCTCCACCAAAGCCTCCGCCCCTATTTCCTCCAAATCCAAATTCTCGTTTTTGGTACATTACATTTCACCTTCCATATTTCTCCTCGCCGATTTTTCGGTTTGGAGTTATTGAAAAGTTTTCTGACGAAGTATTTAAGACTTTGCGTTTTACATTATTTTGTTGAGTTTCCGCAACTCTTTTAAATATTCTTTTAACTCGTTCTTGTTATGATGCTTCCTGAGCGTTATGATCCTAAAAATCGTGAGCTTTTTTGGCTTTCTGTGTGGGAAAAGAATAATACTTACAAGTTTGACTCTTCTACCAAAAAAGAGTTGTTCACCATTGATACTCCTCCTCCTACTTTGTCTGGCATGATGCATATTGGTCATTCTTATTCTTATTCTCAGACTGATTTTGTTGCAAGGTTTCAAAGGATGCTGGGCAAGGAGGTTTTCTATCCTTTTGGAACTGATGATAATGGTTTGCCTACGGAGCGTCTTGTTGAAAAATTGAAGGGTGTTAAGAGTTCTGAAATGTCTAGGTCTGATTTTGTTTCGTTGTGTCTTAAAACTCTTAACGAGCTTCATCCTTCTTTTGTTGGTGATTGGAAGCGTTTGGGCATTAGTTGTGATTTTAATATCTTGTATTCAACTATTGATGATCATTCTCGAAGGATTTCTCAGCGCTCTTTTGTTGAGCTTTGGAATTCTGGCAGGTGTTATCGTAAGGAGTCTCCAACTATTTGGTGTCCTGAGTGTCAGACTGCTATTTCTCAGGTAGAATTGAAGGATAATGTTTTGAAATCTCAATTTGTAAATTTGAAGTTTGGTCTTGAAAGTGGCGGCAATATATTGATTGCTACTACTAGGCCCGAGATGCTTCCTGCTTGTGTTGGAATTTTTGTTCATCCTGATGATTCAAGGTATAAGAATCTTGTTGGGAAAAGGGCCAGAGTTCCTTTATTCAAACATTTTGTAACTATTCGTGCAGATCCTCGTGCTAGTATGGTCAAGGGTACTGGTATTGTAATGTGTTGTACTTTTGGTGATCAGACTGATATTGAGTGGTTTAAGGCTCACAATCTTGAACTCAAAATTGCTATTACTAGGGATGGAAAAATGACTGAAATTGCTGGGGCTTATGCGGGGCTTAAAATAATGATCGCAAGAAAAAAGATTGTTGAAGATTTAAAGAGTGCAGGATTGGTTGATGGATTAAAGGATATTGAGCATTCAGTTAATGTTCATGAGCGTTGTAATACTGAGATAGAGATTATTCAGTCTAAACAGTGGTTCATTAAATATCTTGATTTGAAAGAAAAGTTTTTGGAGCAGGGAAGAAAGATTAATTGGTATCCTGAGTATATGCGTTCCAGGCTTGAGAATTGGATTAATGGATTGCAGTGGGATTGGTGTATTTCTAGGCAGAGACATTTTGGTATTCCTTTTCCTGTTTGGTATTGCGTGAAGTGTGATGAGCCTATTGTTGCGAGCGCAAAAAAACTTCCTGTTGATCCTCTTGAGACCGGGTGTCCTGTTAAGAAGTGTTCTAAGTGCGGTTACTCTAAATTTGTTCCTGAGAAGGACGTTCTTGATACTTGGGCTACTTCTTCTTTGACTCCTAGAATTTCTACGGAATTATTTAAGGGTAAGCCAATTTTTAAAAAGTTGTACCCTATGACTTTGAGGCCTCAGGCTCATGATATTATTTCTTTTTGGCTTTTTAACACTCTTGTTAAGTCTTTTTTGCATGATAATATTCTTCCTTGGAATGATGCAGCAATTTCGGGGTGGCTTTTAGCTCCTACCGGTGAAAAGATGTCTAAGTCTAAGGGCAATGTTATTTCTCCTCAAGTGTTGATGGAGCAGTATTCTGCTGACGCTTTGAGGTATCTTGCGGCGTCTTCAAAGCTTGGAGAGGATATGCCTTTTCAGGAGAAAATGCTTGTTACTGGTACAAAAACCATAACAAAAATTTTTAATGCAATAAAATTTTCTGTTCCCAATCTTGGTGCGTATGATGGTGTGAAGCCTTCAAAATTTTCCATTGTTGATTCTTGGGCTCTTTCTAAGCTTCAGCACGTTATTGAGGCGTCTACTGAGAGCTTTCTTGTTTATGAGTATTCTAAATCTTTGAGAGAGGTTGATTCATATTTTTGGCAGATATTTTGTGATAATTATTTGGAAATTGTTAAGGATAGATTTTACAATAAGAATAATTATTCTGATGATGAGATTGTTTCTGCGCAATTCACTCTTTATCATTTGACTCTTAGCATTTTGAAGTTGTATGCTCCTTTTCTTCCGCATATTACTGAGGAGGCATACCATTTTTTTCATTCGGGCAAAGAAAATGTTGATTCTATCCACAGAACTTCTTGGCCTGTTGTTAACAAGAGATTTTTTGATAAGGAGTCTGAGGAGTGTGGTGATGTTCTTGTTGATATTCTTTCTGTTGTTAGAAAATTCAAGTCTAATAAGCATGTTTCTCTTAAAACTCCTGTTAAGGAATTGCACATTCATTGCGAGGATTTGCATAAAGAATTGATAGGTAAGATAGAGAAAGAGTTGAAGTCTTCAACGTATTCTGAAAAAATAGTTTTTTCAAAGAATGTTGATACTCCTTGCGATAGGTTTGCTATAGAGGTGGGAGTTGTGTTGGGGCAGTCCTCACCTATTTCTTCTCTCCCGTCTTAAATAGTCTCCTATGTCGTACTCGTTTTCTACTTTTCCGTTTCTGTACCATCCTATTCCTATTGGTTCTTCGTGCTGGTTTAGAACTATTACTAATTGTTGTTCTCTTGCAGTTTTTCTTGTGATATTTTCTTTCCATGCATCGCGGCCGCACGTGAATAAGAATTCTCCTTTGGCGTTGAGCCAAACTTTTTGCGCCGTTTTTTCTGATATTTGTTCTAGTGTTAGTATTGATGGCCTGAACATTCTTCCTTTCATTCCTATGCATTTTCCTTCATAAACATTTTTTTCTTTCATGTTTGAAAATAATCTTCCGTTTACTTCTATTAGTTCGCTCACATCTTGTTGTAGTTTCGCTCCTAATAATTTGCAAATTTCCAGGAATTGTTGTTTTGCATTCATTTTTCCTTCCTTTTAGATTTTGTTTTGCGAATTTTTGCTATGAAGAATCCTTGAGTTGGACACTCGTCTGGCCAGAACCTTTTTGTTAATTCTATATTCTCGCAATATTTCTTGCTGTCAAAAATTTTTAGTCCAGAACTTCCAATACTGCAGTCAGTATCTTCCAGTGTCGTGTCTTTTCGTAATTTTAGTACGTTTGTTATAACTTCTTCATTTTCTTCTGGTTCTAGACTGCAAGTGCTGTAAACTACTATTCCTCCTTCTTTGCATAAATTTATTGCTTTGTGCAATAATTTTTCTTGTATTTTCGCGTTTTCTTTAATTCCTTCAATTGTTCTTTTTGACAGCCACTCTTTGTCTGATGCTAAATTTCCTGAGCATGGCGCGTCTAGCAATACTTTGTCGTATTCCCCTTTTGCTTCTAATACATCTTTATTGAATATTATTGCGTTAGTAACTCTCATTCTTTCAATATTGTTCATTAGGCTGTCTATTCTGTGTTTTTTTGATTCGTATGCGTGTACTGCTCCTTCGTTTTTCATCATTTGTGATATTTGTGTTGTTTTTCCTCCAGGCGCCGCGCACATGTCTATTATTTTTTCTCCTGGTTGGGGATTTAGTATTTCTACTGGTATCTGTGACGCGGTTTCTTGTATGTAATAATATCCTAGCATATATGGTGTCATGCTTGCCATTGATCTTTTTGATGTTGTTGTATATCCATTTCTCAAAAATGGTATTTTTGTAAGTTCTACCAATTCTTTTTTTAATCTTTCTATTACTTTTTCGTGGGTGGTAGCTAGAGTGTTTACGCGTATAACTGTTGGCACTTCTTTATACTCTATTTTGTGCAACAGTTTCTTGTACCTATCCAAAAGAGTGTTTTTGGTGTTTGTGCTCATTAATCGGTGCTTTTTAGGCAAAAGTATTTAAACTTCTTTGTTACGAATGAGTTTATGGTTTTTGAAGAGTTTATAACTTCTGATAATAATCCTTCTTGGTGGAAGATTTTCGTTTTTGGGTTTATTTACGCTACTGTTGGATTGTTTCTCGCAGTTCAGGTTTTTAAGTCTTGGGCATCTTTAGTTATGGTTTTCTTGACTGTTCTTGCTTGTGTTCCCTTGTTTTACGTTATTACTGTTCGCGAGGAGAGGAATGTTCTGGTTTCTACTGGCGAGCTTTCTCTTCTTAAGAGGCACAGGACGGTTATTATTCTTTTTGTGGTTTTGTTTTTGGGAATGCTTTCCGCTTTTGCGTTCTGGTATTATGTTCTTCCTAATAGTTCATCATTTTTTTCTTTGCAGCAGCAAACCATTGGTTATATGAACAGCAAAATTTCTAATGAGGCAATAACGGGTAATGCCTCAGTCTCTTCCGGAAAACTTTTTAGTTTAATACTTTTGAATAATATTCGTGTTTTATTGTCAGCAATAGTTTTCTCTCTGCTTTATGGTACTGGAGCATTGTTTATTCTTACTTGGAATGCTTCGGTTCTTGGTGTCGCCATGGGCTCTTTTGCTAAGCAGCACTTCGCCATTTTTGGTGCGAAGATTAGTACTGCTGTTGGTGCGGGCGTTTTGTATGCAGGAACTATTACTGTTTTAAGGTTTTGGATTCATGGAATTCCTGAAATGGCGGGATATTTTGTTGGGGGTCTTGCCGGGGGTATTCTTTCTGTTGCTATTATGCATCATGATCTTTCTACAAAAAATTTTGAAAAGATTTCTTTAGATGTCGCCACTCTTTTGTTGTGGGCTTTGGGAATTCTTGTTTTTTCTGCGGTTGTAGAGGTGTTTATCACTCCTTTGATTGTTACGGGAGCAGTTGCAGTTATTACCTGACTTGCAGAAAATGTATCTTAAGGTATGTATATTCGGTGGCTTACGTTCCAACCAATTGTACGTATCCTGGTTTGTTTTGGAATATTGTTCCATCACTTAATAATTCTTGTAGCAGTTCTTCTGGTATTCCTTTTGATAATAATTCTTCTATGCTCGCTCCATTGTACGAATTTTTTAGTATTGATATAGCTAATTCCGTTTGACTATTCGTTGTTATTGCCGGTTTTTCCGCGTCTATTATTGGTAATTTTGTTGAATTCGTTTTTTCCATCTCTTTGCGTCTTATTATTACCCATGATGGGTCTGTTTTGTGGGTTATTTCGCATGATATGTATCTAGTATTTCCTGTTTCTCGAACTCTCCCTATTATAGTGACAAAATCTCCAGCGTTTAGTGGTTGTTTTTTTTCTGAGAAATTTCTTACTAATATTGTTCCAGTTCCATCATCAACATACCATGCATCTTCTTCTTGTAGTGCGGTAACTATAGCTCCTATAATGTTTAGGCGGTATATTCTTATTCCTGTTTGCGTTTCTAAATAGTTTGGGTTCCATCCTTCTTCTTGAATGTACTTTCCTGATAATATTTCATTTATCGTTGTCTTCATTGCCGCCCTGCGCTCTACCATATTGTTGGTATATTGTTTCATAATAAAAAATTAACTGATTGTGGTACGTGGTTAGCACCCTAAGGTCGAAATCCAATAGAGTCTCGATGTGGGTGCGTTGCGGGGGTTGCCCCATCCGGGGACGCAGCACCTACCCGTTCACGTCGAGGATTTCGAAGGTGCTAACCATGTACTGATTGTGTTCAATGAATGTGCAGATTGTCAATATTTGTGAACAAAGCTTTTTAAATAAGGATGCCGGGCAACGTTTAATGGCAGATCCCAGAATTTTGCGTTATGTTCAGTCTTTGAAGCAGAGGGGCGCTAAAAAGTCTGATGTTAAGGAATATTTAAGGCGTTATGGTTATTCTTCTTCAGATGTTAACAGTGCTATTAATTCTGTTTATGGTGGCAGTACCAAAATTGTGATTTTGTTTCTTTTGCTTGCAGCCGCTATAGGAATTATCTTTTTGTTGTATAATGGCGGTGAGGAGCTTGTTATAACTCTTGTTGTTGATTCTCCTGCGGAGGTTTTGTCTGGGAGTTCTGCAGTTATAAGTACTACTGTAACATCCTCGGTTCGAGCCCTTATAAATATTGATGTTTCTTTGAGGGATGGTTCTGGATCCATAGTTTTTTCTGATTCTTCTCAGAAATCTTTTTCTGGCAGTGCAACTAAAAAATTTGGTGTTTCTACAAAAGATTTCAGAGGAGAATATTCAGGAACAATAATTGTTAGTAGTGGTGATATTTCTGTTAGGAAAAATTTTGTTCTTTACGTTAAGGATATTTCCAACAATAAGCCTTCGTCGGCTTCAAAAAATGTCAGTGATTCTGGAGGTTTTGTTTCTGGGATTCCTAAAGATCCTGTGAAGATTTCTTGTGGTTCTTGTGTTGCTCCTAATTCTTGTTCTGTTGCATCATGCATTTATGGTAAGTGTGTTATAACTTATTCTGGTAATTGCTGTGGCAATCTCCAGTGTGAGCCTGGCGAGACTACTAAGAGTTGTCCTCAGGACTGTGTTTTTAAAGATGCTTCTAGGACCGATGATGATATTCTTGCTGATGCTAAGCAGTTCGCTAAATCCAATGTTGAAAGGTCTAAGAGTTTGTGCGCCTCTCTTAGTGATTCAAAAAAGAACTCTTGTCTTATAGAAGTCGCCAGAATTTCTGCCAGGGAGGATGTTTGCAGTTTTATTTCTTCCGATAATGAGCAGAGTACTTGTTATATTACTCTGGTTCTTGATCATGAAAAGATTGATGTTTGCAAATACATCAAAAGTGTTGATGAGCGGGATCAGTGTATTAATCTTGCTAATCTAATTATTGCTCAGAAAAATAACAATGTTTCTCCTTCTTAAATTCTTGATATAAACTCTCTTCTTGGCTCGAATACATCTCCCATTCTTTTTAGTTTCTGTATTATTTCTTCACACTCGCCTCTTTTCACTCCTCTTTCTTCCGCAGACATCATTACGTCTTCTAGTGGTATTGTTTTTCCCAGCTTGTTTTCTAAGTCTGCTATTACTTCTTTTACTATGACTATTTTTGATCTTTGGCTTGCAGATATTCCTGTTGTAAGTTTGTCTATATCTATTTTTCCTGTTTCTTCGTCGAAAGCTACTTGTTTTAGGCAGTAATCTACTAATTTTATTGCGGTTTTAGCATCTTTTCTTTGAACTTTTTCTGACAATCTTAATTTTGTTGCTGCTTCTGATAGTCTAACTAGTGCTTCTAATTGTCTCGCGCTTATTGGCACGCTTTTCACGCTTCCAACGCTTCCTGAAGCTCTCATTGATAAATAATATTTTTGTATCTCGTCAACTGCCCCGTCTGTTAGTACAGGATTGCAATTTTGTCTTGCGTACGCTATGTACCTTCTTAGTAATTGTGTGTCTATGTCTGTGCTCCCTCTTTCTTTGGTCGTTTTTTGGTGTAGTGATAATATGAACTCTGCCGTTTTTTCGTCTTTGTCTTTGTCTGGTATATCTTTTATTGGGAATATTAGGTCAAACCTGTTTATTAGTGTTGGTGGCAGCGCGATTTGTGGTGCTACGGGATCGTGGGTGTCAAACCTTCCTAGTTTAGGGTTTGCTGCCGCCAGTACTGTTGTTTCTGCTCTTAGTGTTGCTTGAACGTTTGCTTTGCTTATTGTTATAGTCTGCCCTTCGAGTGCCTCATGCATTGCCGCGGTATCATCTTTTGACATCTTGTCTAACTCGTCTATACAGCACACTCCTTTGTTTGCTAGTACTAGTGCTCCTGCTTCTAAACTCCATCCTCCCAAGAATTCGTCTTTTACTACCGAGGCGGTGAGGCCGGCTCCAGATACTCCTTTGCCCGATATGAATCTTGCTTTTGGTGCTACTTTGCTTATTCTTTTTAGTAATTGTGATTTTCCTGCTCCGGGGTCTCCTACTAGTAGTATGTGTATGTCTCCTCTTGTTGATGGTCCGTAGTCTGCAACTTTTTTTACTCCTCCTAATAACTGTAGTATTAGTGCTTCTTTTATTTCATCGTGGCCGTATATGTTTGGCGCTATGCTTTTTACTAGTCTCTCATTCAAATTTTCATCTTTTGATAATTCTGTTATTTCTTTTTTTTGCTCGTCAGTTATTATTATGTCGCTGTAGTCTTCTTTTATTGGTTCTATGCTGTTGGCTTCTAGTAATAGGTCAAATCTTGTGCTTTGAACTCCTGATTTTGATATTATTGGTACTTCTTTTATTATTCCGTTGACCCGCATTTTTGATCCCGGATTTGTTCTTCTTTCTGTTATCGGGCTTACCAGATCATTTTGTAGAAACACATTAATTCTTTTTGGTTGCGCTCCGCCGTCCAATTGTTCTGGTATTTCTTCCAGCACTATTCCTTGAGCATCTACTAATTGTTTGCTTAATAAAAGAAATTTTCCTTTTCTTCCGCACGTGCATCTGAATGGCTCTTTGAATTTTGTGTCTAACTGCAGTACTGTTATCCTGTTGCCGCAACTTGGGCATTCGAATGCTGCCGCGGTTACTTGTGGCCTAACGTCTGATTTTTGTTTTACTATTCCTTCTGCAGATATTAACTTGTTTAAGTGTTTGCTTCTAACATCTCTTATTTGTACTTTTGATGTTGTTGGTATATTCTTGAATCTTAGAACTATTCCTTTTGCTTGCTCTTCATATTGTTCTAATGCTATTTGTGCTGCTTTAAGTGACTGTTCCGGCTGTTCTAGAAGGTCGTCTGCTAGTTCTACGTTGAATTTTAGTAATTCTCTAAAATCTATTGCTAAGAATTTTTCTCCTTTTCTTACTTGTTCTAATATTTCTGAGTAGTAGTGTTTTGATAGAAATTCTGAGAATAGTCTTACGTGTTCTGTCGCATCCATTTTAGTGCTTGAATATGCAGTGGTTAAAATAGTTTATTGTTGTGCAGTTCAATTTTCTAAATTTGGCGCTTTCAACCATTCTTTACCTTTTTTAGGTTTACCACTAATTGTTGCAGTGATTTGTGAACTTCTTCTTCGCTTTTTGTTCCAGTGCACACTATTTTTCCGTTGGAGAATAGCAGGAATGTGGCTCTCATGTTTGGTAGTTTGTAAACTAGTCCCGGAAATTGTTCTGGCTCGTATTCTGTGTTTTCTAATCTCATCGCCAGAACGTTTAGGTTTAAGTCCATGCCTATGCCTCCTGACGCCACTATGTTTTGTATTGTTACTTCCGGAGTTATTTTTATTTTTATATTTATTTTTTCTAAACTTTTGATTATTTTTTTTATGCATTCGTGGACTTTTTCCAGGCTTCTCGCTCCCGTGCAAACTATTTTTCCTGAGCTGAATATTAACGCGCTTGTTTTTGGTTCTTTTATTCTTATTACTAGTCCCGGGAATTGTTCCGGGTTGTATTCAGTATTTGGCAGTGTTGCCGCCATTTTTTCTAATGGTATATCATGCCCTAGCGATGATGATATTACTATATTCACTATTTCTACTTGTATTCCTTCGCCTTTTCTAGGTCTTACTGAAGGTATTCCCATAATTCACCAACCCCTCAACAGTTTTAAACTGTGCTACGTCGAGAATTGTGCTGTTCATTTAAAAACCTTCCCTTTTTAAATGATTTTCTAAATTTCCCATAGTCTTTTTAAAGGGTGGCGATAATAACTTGTTAATGGCTTACGAAATTGTTCTTGGTAGGTCTCCTATAGAAAAGAGGTCTTTGGGTCTTAGGGGTAGTGTTTACCTTGGCAAGTTGTACGTTCAGATGGGTCAGACTACTAGTCTTTCTAATCCTGTTTATCTTGATGTTAATGGTAGCCATGTTGTTTTTGTTTGTGGTAAGAGAGGTTCTGGCAAGTCTTATGCTATGTCTGCCATTGCTGAGGGTATGATTACTCTTCCTGAAGATATCAAGAATGATGTTGCTATAGTTCTTCTTGATACTATGGGCGTTTTTTGGACTATGAAATATCCTAATGCTCGTGACGAGGAGATGCTTAAGAGCTGGGGTTTGGAGCCTAAGGGTTTGGATGTTAAAATTTTTACTCCTAAAGGTGTTTTTGATTCTTCTAGGGATAAGGGTATTCCTGTTGACAAGCCTTTTTCTTTGATGCCTTCAGAGCTTGATGGTGAGGATTGGTGTACTGCCTTTTCTATTGATTCTACTAGCCCTTTGGGTGTTTATATTGACAGAATTATTCTTGATTTGAAGGAAAAAAATTCTGATTATGATGTTTTGAGTATTCTTCAAAAGATTGATGAAGTTAAGGATGTTGAGGAGCATGTTCGTATCGCTGCTAAGAATAGATTTATTGCTGTCGAGCGTTGGGGTCTTTTTGAGAAAGGCGGGACTCCTATTACTGATCTTGTTTCTGGTGGTCAAGCAACTATTTTGGATCTTAGTGAGTATGCTACCATGCCTAACGGTTGGCAGGTTAAATTTTTGGTTGTCGGATTGATTTCTAAAAAATTATTTTTGCAAAGGATGAAGACTAGGAAGTCTGAGGAGCTTGAGGCTGTTAAGAGTGCTGTTCACGTTCTTGCTCAGGACCGTGTTGAGGAAAAAATGCCTCTTGTCTGGCTTGTTATTGATGAGGCTCATGAATTTTTGCCTAAGGATGGCAAGACTGCTTCTTCTGATGCTCTTATTGCTATACTTCGTGAGGGTCGTCAGCCGGGTATTAGTTTGATTCTTGCTACTCAACAACCCGGCAAGATTCATACTGATGTTATGACTCAGAGTGATGTCGTTATTAGTTTTAGGCTTACTGCTAAGATGGATATTGACGCTTTGAGTGCTCTCATGCAGAGTTATTTGCGTGAAGGTTTGAATTCTGCTCTTGATAAGCTTCCTACTGCTCAGGGTTCTGCTATTGTTCTTGATGACAAAAATGAGAGGTTGTACCAGATTAAGGTTAGGCCTAAAGTTTCTTGGCATGGCGGTGGCTCTCCAACTCTTCTTAAAGAGGAAAAGACTTTGTTTAGTTTTGAGATTTGATTTTGTCGTCTAAAAACTGTTCACTTTTCGTATGTCATGCTTATCATACTTGCTATGAACATTATTGTGAACACTGTTGCGAATGCTGTTGCCCATTGTGTGCTGTACTGCCATACATAGAACATGCTTACGAAGAAACCTATTATGCTTGTTACAAAGAATGTTGTGTTTAGCGGTGCTGGACGAAACATATTATCACCTCGTAATTGTGTACAAATTTTTGACTTTATAAACCTTCACTTGAATAAGTTGAGTGTTTTTGTTCTTAGTTTTGCGGAGTAGCTGTTCGGGTCTATGCTTAACCCGTCGACGGCGGCTATTGTTTGCACTTCTGTTTTTCTTTGGACTTCTCTGGCTTCATATAATGGGTTTGCTTCGTGGAATTTTGTTGAGAAATGAGTCATTATTGCAAGTTTTGGTTTTACTAATCCCACCATTTTTATCGCATCGTTTGTTGTTAAATTTGTCGCGCTTTTTTCTCCCATTAAGTGTTTAGTATTCATTATTAGTATGTCTGCTCCTTCAAATTCTTCGCTCATCGATTTGTCAAATTTTGTGTCGCCGGTGTATCCTATTATGAGTTCTGGAGTGAATATTTGTATTCCTGTTGCTGATGGATCGTTATGAATTGCTTTTATTGGCAATATTTCAAATTCTTCAAACAATATTTTTTTTCCGGGAATCATGGTATTCACACTTTTACACCAGCCGGCTATATTTTCAGGAATGTTTTTTGTCACACTTTCACTGCCTATTACCGTGCATTTCTTGTCAGTTCCATTTTTTGACGTGTAAGCTATTATTGCGTTAGCGTCATGTGAATGGTTTGTGTGTTCGTGTGACGCTATTATTAGTGATGTATTTTGTGGGTCTTGACCTCTCACTGCGGATTCTTGTAATCCTCCGGGTCCAGGATCTATGTGTATTTGTACTTCGTTGACGTTTAATATTAAACCTCCGCTTTTTCTTATTCCTTTAGCTGTTAGGTTTGCATCACCGCCAGTTCCTAGAAATAATAGTTGCGACGGCATTTTATTGGCAGTGTTTTGCTTCTATAATAATTTTTGTGTGTTGTAGTGTAATGTCTTGTTAAACCCCGTGCGATTTTTAATAACTCTAGCTATATTGACTGTCCAACTTTGTTGAACTTGATTTTAGTTCACAAATCTTCAGGTGTTATTGTTGATACTCTTTGGCTTGTTGTTTGTGAGCTCATTGCTATAACGTGTTGAACGCTTGCTTGTTCCGCAACCTTTAATGTTTGCGGGTCTAAAATTCCGTCGAGTATTAATGCATGAATTCCTGAACCTATGCTTTTCACCGTGCTTGCTAGTTCTGTCATTGGAACTTTTCCTAGTATTGATAATTTTTCATCAACTAGGTATGCTCCTTTCGTTCCTATTAAGTCTTCCAGTAGCGACCCATACTTCTTTTTTTCTTCAGCAGTTAACGGCCTTTTTTGCCTTGCTGCCGGAGCTGCGGGCATTGGGACTCTTGACATTTCTGTTTCTCTTTGTTCTCTAAATCTTGAGTCTCTTTGCGGGTATGATTGTGGTCCTGAGATATTTGTTTGCTGTGATGCATAGCTTGGTCTTTGTCTTATTGAGTTGCTCGTGTCACCTATTTCGTGTAGGGCCTGCTCTAGTGTTACTTTATCTCGTATAGACTTGTGTATTTCTTTTTTCGTTAGTTCTTCAACTTCTTTTCCGTCCGGAGCTCTTGCTACAAAGTCTATTTCTCCAACCGCTGACAACTCTTTTATTATCAGGTTTCCTCCTCTGTCTCCGTCAACGAATGCTACTGCTTCTTTTCTTTTTGATAATTCAGCAACGCTTGGTGGCACGCTTGTTCCGTTGAGTGCTATTACGTTTTTGAATCCATTTTTCAATAGGTTCAAAACGTCTGCTCTTCCTTCTACTATTATTAACTCTTCACTTTCTTCTATTCCCGGGCCTGCCGGCAGTCTTTCTGGTCCGTATTCTTGTATTTCCATCACTCTTACAGCGTGTGTTACTTCTTCAGTTATTTCTTGGCTGTCAGGCATTACTTGTTCCATTAAGTTTTTAAGAAGTATTTTTGCCCTGTCTACTACGAATACTCTTTTTGTTATTCTTACATCTTCTATTTTTGTTACGTGGACTACTGCATTGCACGGTCCTATTCTTTGTATTATTTCTAGTGCCGCTCCTATTATTGCGGTTTCTGCTTTGTCTAGTGATGATGGTATTATTATTGCTCCTTTAGATTTTCCTCCTCTTGTTTCAGTGTTTACTTCTATTCTTCCTATTCTTCCACTTCTTTGTAACTCTCTTAATTCTAATTCTGCTCCTAGTAGTCCTTCTGTTTGGCCAAATATTGCTCCTATAACATCAGGTCTGTCTACTACTCCGTCTACCTCTATTGAGGCGTGAATTATGTATTTGTATGCAACTGGACTTATTTTTCCCATAACACATCTCCCACACAGAACAAGAAGAATCGTAATACTCTGTATCACTATTGGTCGCTATCCTTTCGTGATTTACTCTTCACCTAAACTTGTACTTTGATGAATTTTTGAGCATTAAATCCTGAACTTGATGTGTGATTTTTCATTGATCGTTAAAACATCCCAAACTATTTTTTTGAAAGTTTGAAGCCCGCTTCACTAACCCCTATTGTTCACTGCCAGAGCCGAGTGCGGTAGCGAATCGCTCTCTTTCTCTTTAGCTCCCAACGGAACTTTCGAGGCGGGCATCGTGGCTTTATTATTCATATATATAAATGTTTTTGTAATTTTGTTTAAATGTTTACTCTTTTACGCTTTTCCATGCGTGTTCAAATAATTTGTTCATTGCGTTTCCAAAGAATGGTGAGCTCATCCACACTGCATAATCATAGTCCGGGTGTACTTCTTTGTCATCCATTGGCATTAGTATTGCTTCTTTTCCATCAATTATGCAGAATCTCGCTTGCAAGTCTTTTATGTTTTTTACGTTTGCATGGTTTGATATTGATTCAGCTATTTTTGTTGATTCTTTTGATAATGGTGCGGCTATTCTTACTTCTGCCCCATTCTTTTTTGCTTGGTTGAACGCGCTTTTTAACATTGATACTTTTCTTAAAAATCCTTCTTCTGTTGTTATTATGTTAACGCTGTGTTTTGCGTTTTTTATCGCGTTTGCCAGCTTGCTTGTTATGTTTGTCCTGCCTTTTATTGCCCCTGTTAAATCATGTTGATCTACCGTCGAGACCCCATTTGTATATAATGAGTCTAGCTCTTTTAATAGATCGCTGTCTTTTACATTTTCTAACAATTTTGATTGTTGTTCTGCATTTATGAATACTTGTCTTTTTATTCTTTCAACGACTTCTTGAGGGTGTGTTGCGATATATTTTATTGGTTTTCCTAATTTTAACACTATAAATCCTTTTTTTTCTAAACTTTCCAATACATCGTATGTTCTGCTTCTGGGAACATTTGATATATCTGATAATTCTCCAGCTGTTGATACTCCTCGAGAAAGTAATGCCAACCATAATTTTGCTTCGTAATTGTTGAGATCAAAAATACTTAATTTTGATATGATTTCTTTCTTTAACATTTCTTAACTCTCCCACCTCTTGGTATGTTTATGGTGATGTTATGAGAGAGTATTTAAATGTTTCTATTTTTGCCACTAAAGAATAACAACAAGCCATTTTTGAATAACTCTTTCAAATTTAGTTTATTAATATTTTTTAATGTTTCAT